>NZ_RHQR01000018.1:39823-128192 GCF_003936645.1 Pseudomonas sp. p106 | reverse complement strand
AGCGCCGCCAGCATCTGGCCGGTCTGGTTGTTGTCGCTGTCGATGGCCTGCTTGCCGAGGATCACCAGCTGCGGCTGTTCTTTATCGACAACGGCTTTGAGCGCCTTGGCCACGGCCAGGGAGTTCAGTTCGTCAGCAGCTTCGACCAGGATGGCACGATCGGCGCCCAGGGCCAGGGCAGTACGCAACTGCTCCTGAGCAGTGGTCGGGCCGACGGAGACGACGACGATCTCGCTTGCCACGCCCTTCTCTTTCAGGCGCACGGCTTCTTCCACGGCGATTTCGCAGAAGGGGTTCATGGACATCTTGACGTTTGCAAGGTCGACGCCGGAGTTGTCCGCTTTGACGCGAACCTTGACGTTGTAGTCGACCACTCGTTTGACAGCTACAAGAACCTTCATGGATTCCTCGTTACTCTCCGGTGAATAGATAGTCGCCTGGGGCTAAGCCCTGCGATGCGCGTGGGTACAAGGGCACCTCTGAAAACGATGAGCGAGGTGCAATCTTCACGGTGACCGATCAGTCCTGTTGAGACTCTTGCGGCAAATACCCGCGGGTCATTTCCTGTGGTGGCGTGTAAACTCCACTACAAACCGTGTTCTGGCCCGAAAGCCTTACCCCACACCTGGTCTTTAGAGGTGTACCTGCGCCCGGCGATAAGCCTACGGCGAACGTAAAACCGCTCGTATCTTGACCGCAACACCCAATCCGGTCAATACGGCAAATCGGTCACCCTCCAGCCGCGTTCCTTTGATTTTACTGGCCTGCGGCAAATTCAAACAAACGTTTGTATTGGACCCGCCAAGTGGTGTAGATATAATGCGCGGCCAGGACAAAACGGTGTAGTCCATCCTCTGTGCCGCTACAGCTCCGCTCCCGTGAAGCGCGGCGCGCATGATCACGCCACACCCATAAGACAAAGCAACAGCACGAGCCTTGATGAGTAGGAGAGAACCAGTGGAACGCGAATACATGGAATTCGACGTGGTCATCGTCGGCGCTGGCCCGGCAGGCCTGTCAGCCGCCTGCCGCCTGAAGCAGAAGGCCGCCGAAGCCGGTAGCGAGATCAGCGTCTGCGTGGTCGAGAAAGGCTCCGAAGTCGGCGCCCACATCCTCTCCGGTGCAGTGTTCGAGCCCCGCGCCCTGAACGAGCTGTTCCCCGACTGGAAAGCACTCGGCGCACCGCTCAACACCGAGGTCAAGCGCGACGACATCTACGTGCTCAAGGACGCCGGCAACTCGACCAAGGTCCCTGACCTGTTCGTGCCCAAGACCATGCACAACCAGGGCAACTACATCATCTCGCTGGGCAACCTGTGCCGCTGGCTGGCCCAGCAGGCCGAGAACCTGGGCGTGGAAATCTACCCGGGCTTCGCCGCCCAGGAAGCGCTGTTCGATGAAAACGGCGTGGTCCGCGGTATCGTCACCGGTGACCTCGGTGTCGACCGCGAGGGTAACCCGAAAGACGGCCTGTACACCCCGGGCATGGAACTGCGCGCCAAGTACACCCTGTTCGCCGAAGGTTGCCGCGGCCATATCGGCAAGCAACTGATCAAGCGCTTCAACCTCGACAGCGAGTCCGACGTCCAGCACTACGGCATCGGCCTGAAGGAAATCTGGGAAATCGACCCGGCCAAGCACGAACAAGGCCTGGTGGTACACACCGCCGGCTGGCCGCTGGACGTGATGAGTGCTGAGAACACCGGCGGCTCGTTCCTTTACCACCTGGAAAACAACCAGGTGGTGGTCGGCCTGATCGTCGACCTGTCCTACAGCAATGCTTACCTGTCGCCTTTCGACGAATTCCAGCGCCTCAAGCATCACCCCGTGATGAAGCAGTACCTCGAAGGCGGCAAACGCATCAGCTACGGCGCCCGCGCCATCTGCAAGGGCGGCCTGAACTCGCTGCCCAAGATGGTGTTCAACGGTGGCGCCCTGATCGGTTGCGACCTGGGCACCCTGAACTTCGCCAAGATTAAAGGCAGCCACACCGCCATGAAGTCCGGCATGCTCGCGGCCGAAGCGGTGGCCGATGCGCTGATCGCTGGCAGCGAAGGCGGCGATGCGCTCACTACCTATGTCGACGCCTTCAAAGCCAGCTGGCTGCATGAAGAACTGTTCGCCAGCCGCAACTTCGGCCCGGCGCTGCACAAGTTCGGCCCGATCCTCGGTGGTGCGTTCAACTACATCGACCAGAACTGGTTCGGTGGCAAGCTGCCGTTCACCCTGCACGACACCAAGCCGGACTACGCCTGCCTCAAGCTTGCGGCCGACTCGAAAAAGATCGACTACCCCAAACCAGACGGCAAGCTCAGCTTCGACAAGCTCAGCTCGGTGTTCCTCTCCAGCACCAACCACGAAGAGGAACAACCCTGCCACCTGAAGCTGACCGACCCGAGCATCCCGATCGCCAGCAACCTGCCGCTGTACGACGAGCCAGCCCAGCGCTACTGCCCGGCGGGCGTGTACGAAGTGGTCAGCCAGGAGGACGGCAGCAAGCGCTTCCAGATCAACGCGCAGAACTGCGTGCACTGCAAGACCTGCGACATCAAGGACCCGGCCCAGAACATCACCTGGGTTACCCCTGAAGGCGCTGGCGGGCCGAACTACCCGAACATGTAAGCCCGGCCCTTGCAGCAAGAAAAAGCCCCCTGGCCTCACGGCCCGGGGGCTTTCTCGTTCAGGGCTGCCTCAGGCCGTACGGACTTCCTCGAACAACTCCGGATGACGGTCGAGCAGCTTGAACAGTTTGACCAGAGCAACCGGCGGCCTGGTTTTCCCATTTTCGTAGCGAGAGAACGCATTGACCCCACCGCCAAAGATTTCGCCGGCTTCACGCTGGTCGAGGTCGAATTTCTTGCGCACAGCGACAATGAAGTCGGGGTCCACTGCCGCGGCATTGACTTGGCGATTGAATGCGGACATCAAAGTACTGATGCGCATCGCTTCATCATGGCTGAGAACCGCCTCCCCACAGGCTGTACAGTATCCGCCACTGACATTTGGGATAACGGTCGCTTCACCTTTGTATCGATAGGGCATGTCCCGGGTATCAGGTGCAAGCTCCGCCCCCCCACAAACTGGACACTTCATGATTACAACTCCTTGAAAGACACGATGAGCACGTCATCCACCACAGACAGTTTCAGGTACACGTATCCCTTGCCCGTAAGGGGGCGATAAACGTCCTGCCATACGCGGTAATCACCGTGACATGTCATGCTTTTGTGAAAGTCTCTGCGCTCCAGACCGTTGATTATCTCGAGCATGTCCGGGTAATCCATCCCGAGTGCCTGTCCGCAAAGAGGCGGTTGTCGGGCTGATGCGCCCAGCGCTGACCAAGGCCCTGATCCGCTCCAGCGAACAATGAGGCGTTCTCTTTTCCATGAGAAATTAACCTTCCAGGTTAAATTTGGCTAATAGGTTATTCCAATAGCCCCCACCCGGAAGTCTGCCTCACTGCCCGCCAGGCGTTACCCGTTCATTTGTCACCGCACATGAGCGGCATTGGCTCGGCCGCAAATGCCAAAGGTTCCCGGCGGCCAAAGTAGAGGGCCGTGAGCAGCCCCACCGCGCCCATGAGCAGGCAAAAGCCAACGCACACCCACGGGCTCCACGGCATCAACGCTATCAACGCCAACGGCGTGGTACTGGCCCACAAGGCGTAGGCCACGTTGTAGGTAAAGGAAATGCCCGACACCCGGATCTGGGCCGGGAACAGCCCGACCATTACCGACGGCACCACACCCACCACACCACAGCAAAGCCCAGCCAACGCGTAAGCCAGCCACGTCATGCCCCACTGGCCCACGAGGCTCGTATACAAGGCACCGATACCCAGCGGCAGCAGCACGCTGTAGATCATCAGCGCCCGCCAGGCGCCCAGTCGATCGACCAGCAGCCCGGCCAGCACACAACCGATATTGAGAAAAACGATGCCTACGCTGCTCAGGGCGAACGTGTGCGCGGCGGTCATGCCGAAGCGCTGCTGCATTACCGTCGGCGTGATCACCACCAGCACCACCACCGCCGACGTCAACACGCAGGTCAGCAGCGCAGCCGGGATCAACGCCCCACGATGCTCGCCCAGCACCCGTCGCAGCGGGAACTTCACCGGCTGCTCCTTGCGCTCGCGCAAGGCCAGAAACACCGGTGTTTCACTCAGCCAACGGCGCAACCACACGCCGACAACACCAAATACCCCGCCAAGCAGGAACGGGTAACGCCAGGCGTAATCGAGGATTTCCTGGGCGGTAAACACCTGGGCCAACAGTGTCGCGGTCAGTGCCCCCAGCAAATAGCCAAAGGTCAACCCGGCCTGCAGGAAGCCCAGGGCGTAACCCCGCCGCCCTTGCGGTGCGTGTTCGGCAACGAATGTCCAGGCACTGGGCACCTCACCACCGACCGCAGCGCCCTGCAGAATGCGCAACGCCAGCAAGATCAGCGGCGCCGCGTAACCAATCTCGGCATAGGTCGGCATCACCCCGATCAGCAGGCACGGCAGCGCCATCATCAGGATGCTCAGGCTGAATACCCGCTTGCGGCCCAGGTGATCGGCGAAGTGCGCCATGACGATGCCACCCAGCGGCCGCGCCAGGTAGCCGGTGACGAAAATCCCGAAGCTTTGCAGCAGGCGCAGCCACTCAGGCATTTCGGGCGGGAAGAACAGCTGGCTGAGGGTCAGGGCGAAGAACACGAAGATGATGAAATCATAGATTTCCAGCGCGCCGCCCAGCGCCGCCAGGCCCAGGGTCCGGTGGTCGCCACGGCTGAACCGGGGCGGGCGAGCGGTATCGATGGCAGTCATGGCACAGGTCCGCAAATCGGCAAAGGGCAAGAGGATAGCAAATAGCTGCCCCCTTGCCCCGTCCGCTGCGGCTATCGGCTGAAGACCGTGTGGGCGAAGTTCCTGCGCGGGTAGGCCGGCGGGCCACTGCTGGAAAGGCCGGACGGCAAGGCCAGCTTGCCGACCACCACTGGCCCATCGATGAGCGCCATGAAGGACTCAAGGGCCTCGTTGTCCGGCACCTGCGGCAGGCTCACATTCACCGCCTGGCGCTCGGTCTGCGGCACGCTCGGGACCTTCAGATGCCGCGAGTGATACAGCAAGGCATGCTGAATCTGCGTGCTCACCCGGCAAAAGCGCGCCAGGTCGACACCTGCATGGCTGGCCAGTTCGATATTGCCCACCAGCAGGTTGAACGGCTGCAGCGCGCAGTGCACCAGGCGCTGCAGCTCGTCGAAGGAGTCCACCGGGGCAATCCGGTAATAGCCCAGGCCATTGAGCAGCCTCTCCAGCTGCAAGCGCTGGGACGGATGCTCGTCGGCGATCAGGATGCGCAGGGTCTTGTTGGTCATTGTCGGACCTGGGCAGTCAGGTGAATAGGGACACACTCCCTGACCAAACTGCGCCAGTAACAGGCAACCACCAGGGCGGCGCCTGGCGGGGTCAATCTAGATAGTTGTCTTGAAACAGTTAGAAATCAAGTTGCCAGCACACAGAATTTTCACCGGCACACCACCGGTTTTCAGGATTCCCACTGGCGCATGCGCACGCGGCAGTGCTTCATGGCGTTGACGATGTGCTTTTCCACCAGGCTGCGCGAGATGCCCAGGTGCTCGGCGATCTGCTGATGCGACAGGCCTTCGAGTTTGCGCAACAGGAAGCTGTCACGGCAGGGCTGGCTCAATTCATCGAGTGCTTTTTGCATCAGCGCCAGGCGCTGGTCCAACTGCATGTTCTGGGGGGGGGCCGGGGTGTGCCAGCGCTCGTCCAGGTCCAGCACCTCCAGCGGTTCGGACTGGCGCAGCAGGTGGCGGCGATGACGGTCGATCACAAGGTTCAGGGCCGTGCGGTAAAGGAACGCGCGCGGGTGCTCGATCTGCTGCGTACCGGTGCGTTCGAGCACCCGCAGATAGGCATCGTGAGCCACATCCTCAGCCGCCTGGCGGCTGCCCAGGCGCGCGGAGAGGAAGCTCACCAATTCGCGATAGTAATGTTCCACGACGGCACCTGGGGTACGTCCTGACAGGCTCGGACAGGGTCATGTGATATCAGCGTGGGATCTTACAAATTATAATGATTCTCAGCAACTCTCCTCCTCCAGCGCCAGCCCATCTAAATCCGCCCCGCGCGCCTTCGTTTAACTGGCACCTCCGTGCGCACCTTGACCTGGCTGCGTGTGGCCACCCTTTGGCTGGAAGTACGCATGAGACGCATACCCAACATTCGCCGCCACCTGCTGGCTGGCAGCTTCGGCCTGCTGGCCCTTGGCAGCCTGCTGGCCTGGAAGGCGCTCCCTCTGGGTGCCGTGCCCGTGAGTACCGTCGCGGTCGTCCGCGCGGACATCGAAAGCAGCGTCACCGCCCTGGGTACCCTGCAGCCACGACGGTATGTGGATGTAGGCGCGCAGGCCTCCGGGCAGATCCGCAAGCTGCACGTGGAGGCTGGCGATCAGGTGCACACGGGGCAGTTGCTGGTGGAGATCGACCCTTCTACCCAGCAGGCCAGGCTGGACGCCGGGCGGTTCTCGATCGACAACCTCAAGGCGCAACTGGCCGAGCAGCGCGCCCAGTACCTGCTGGCCACGCAGCAGTACCGGCGCCAGCACGAACTGGCTGGCGCGGGCGCCACACGCGAGGAAGACCTGCAGGCGGCCGACGCCCAGCTCAAGGTCACCCAGGCCCGCATCGACATGATCCAGGCGCAGATCCGTCAGGCCCAGGCCAACCTGCGCAGCGACGAGGCGGAGCTTGGCTATACACGCATCTATGCGCCGATGGACGGCACCGTGGTGGCGGTGGATGCCCGTGAAGGCCAGACCCTCAACGCCCAGCAGCAGACGCCTCTGATTCTGCGGATCGCCAAGCTCTCGCCGATGACCGTGTGGGCCCAGGTGTCCGAAGCCGACATCGGCAAAGTCAAACCAGGAATGACCGCCTATTTCACCACCCTGGCCGGCGGCAAACGCCGCTGGAACAGCACCGTGCGGCAGATCCTGCCAATCCCGCCCAAGCCGCTGGCGCACACCAGCCAGGGCGGCGGCGGCCCTGCCAGCGCGATCGCCGGTACTACAGGCAGCCAGGTGGTGCAGTACACCGTGCTGCTCGACGTCGATAACACCGATGGGGCGTTGATGGCCGACATGACCACCCAGGTGTTCTTCGTCGCCGGCCAGGCCAGCCAGGTACTCACCGCGCCGCTGGCGGCACTGGATGACAGCGAGGCCGATGACCTGCGCATGGCCCAGGTACTGGGCCAGGATGGCAAGGTCGAACAACGCACAGTGCGCATCGGCCTCAGCGACCGGCTGCGGGCGCAAGTGCTCGATGGCCTCAGCGAAGGCGAGCGCCTGGTCATCGGTGCGCCCCTGGCCAGCGGAGGTTGAATGGCCGTTCCCCTGATAGAACTGCGCGACATCCGCAAGTCATACGGTGGTATCGACACCCCCAAGGTCGACGTACTGCGCGGCATCAGCCTGAACATCCACCCCGGCGAGTTCATCGCCATCGTCGGTGCGTCGGGTTCGGGCAAGTCGACGCTGATGAACATCCTCGGCTGCCTCGACCGCCCCACCTCGGGCCACTACCTGTTCGCCGGCAAGGACGTTGCCCACCTGGGCAGTGACGAACTGGCCTGGCTGCGCCGCGAAGCCTTTGGTTTCGTGTTTCAGGGCTACCACCTGATCCCTTCAGGCTCAGCCCAGGAAAACGTCGAGATGCCGGCCATCTACGCCGGCACCCCGCCCGCCGAGCGCCACGCCCGCGCAGCCGCCCTGCTTGAGCGCCTTGGCCTGGCCAGCCGCACCGGCAACCGCCCGCATCAATTGTCCGGCGGCCAGCAGCAACGCGTGTCGATTGCCCGCGCGCTGATGAATGGCGGCCATATCATCCTTGCCGACGAGCCGACCGGCGCCCTGGACAGCCACAGCGGTACCGAGGTCATGGCCCTGCTGGACGAGCTGGCCAGCCAGGGCCATGTGATCATCCTGATCACCCACGACCGCGAGGTGGCGGCGCGGGCACGCCGGGTGGTGGAAATCCGCGACGGCCTGATGATCAGCGACTCGGCCTGCGACCAGCCTCCCGCTGCTGCACAACAAGGCCTGCAGGCCGATGACCTGCGCCAGCGCCTGGACCGCGGCGCGACCCTGCGTGGCGCATGGAAAGGCGAGCTGCTCGAGGCCTTACAGGCAGCGTGGCGGGTCATGTGGATCAACCGGTTCCGCACTGCCCTGACATTGCTTGGCATCGTCATTGGCGTGGCTTCGGTCGTGGTCATGCTGGCCGTGGGCGAAGGCAGCAAACGCCAGGTCATGGCTCAGATGGCCGCGTTCGGTTCCAACATCCTCTACCTCAACGGCCGCCCGCCGACGCTGCGCGAGCCAGGCGGCATCGTCACCCTCGATGACGTCGCCGCCATCGCCGAACTGCCCCAGGTTCGGCGCGTCATGCCGGTCATCGGCGGCGACCTGATGGTGCGCCACGGCAACAACAACCAGAGGTTCTACGTTGGCGGCAACAACGTCGAATTCCCCGCCATCCTCAACTGGCCGGTCGTGCAGGGCAGTTTTTTCAGCGAAGCCGACGAACGCAGTGGCGCTGCCGTGGCGGTCATCGGCCAGAAAGTCCGCGACAAACTGCTGGCACCCGGCACCGACGCGCTGGGCCAGTACCTGCTGATCGGCAACGTGCCATTCCAGGTCGTCGGCCTGCTCGCCGGCAAGGGCGCAAGTTCGGGTGACCAGAAGAGCGATGAGCGTATCGTGGTGCCCTATTCCGCCGCTTCCATGCGCCTGTTCGGCAGCCACGACCCGGAATACGTGATCATCGCCGCAGCCGACTCGGCCCGGGTCGCCGAGACGGAAACAGCGATCCACCGCCTGATGCGCAAGCGCCATCAAGGCAAGGACGATTTCGAGCTGACCAACGATGCGGCACTGATCCAGGCCGAGGCACGCACACAAAACAGCCTGTCGCTGATGCTCGGGGCGATCGCTGCGATCTCGTTGCTGGTCGGCGGTATCGGCGTGATGAACATCATGCTCATGACCGTGCGCGAGCGCACCCGTGAAATCGGTATCCGCATGGCCACCGGCGCACGCCAGCGCGACATCCTGCGCCAGTTCCTCAGCGAGGCGGTCATGCTGTCGATGGTCGGCGGGTTGACCGGCATCGTGCTGGCGCTGCTGATCGGCGGCGGGCTGATACTCGCCGACGTCGCTGTCGCCTTCGCCCTGCCCGCCATCCTTGGCGCCTTCGGTTGCGCCGCCATCACCGGCGTGGTGTTCGGTTTCATGCCAGCACGCAAGGCCGCCCGACTCGACCCGGTCAAAGCCCTTACCAGCGAATAATCCATGACACTGCCAAGCCGCATCAGCCTGTTGACCCTGTGCCTGGGCCTAACCGCCTGCAATACACCCCCTGCGCCCTCAAGCGGCATCAGCGCACCGCAACACTGGCAAGGCGAGGCAGCTGCGCCCGCCATCGCACTGCCATCGGGGCACTGGTGGCAGGCGTTCGCCAGCAGCGAGCTGGACCAACTGGTCAGGCGCGCACAACACAACGCCCATGACCTCGCCGCTGCCGCGGCCCGCGTACGCCAGGCCCAGGCCCGCGCCGTGATCGCTGGCGCGCCGTTGCTGCCAGAGGTGCAAGGGGGCCTCGATGGCAGCCGCCAACGCCTGCTGCACGGCGAAGGGTCTGACCAGCTGGACGTCAGTAGCAGCGAACCCACCTACACAGCCTTCGGCCTGCAACTTACCGCCCGCTACGAACTCGACTTCTGGGGCGGCCTGCGCGCGGCTCGGGCGAGCGCGCTGCACGGCCTCGACGCCAGCCGCTTCGACCGCCAGACAGTGGAGCTGACGCTGGTCAGCGCGGTTGCCGACAGCTACCTGCAAGGCATCGCCCTGGAAGAACAGCTGCGCATCGCACGCCTTAACCTGCGCAATGCACGTGAGGTGCTCAACCTGGTCGAAACCCGCCAGCGTGCAGGGTCCGCCACCCGCCTTGAACTGGCCCAGCAGCGCAGCCTGGTGGCAGCTCAGGAGCGCCAGGTGCCGCTGCTCGAGCAAAAGCGGCAAGACAGCCGCATCACCCTCGCCACCTTGCTCGGTGACCCGGTACAGGCCTTGCCGGTCAGCCACCAACCGATCACCACTGTGCAGTGGCCGGCAATCGGCAGCGGCGTTCCCAGCGAGCTGCTGACTCGCCGCCCCGACATCGCCGCTGCCGAAGCGCGCCTGGCCGCCGCCAACGCCAATGTGCAGGTGGCCAGGGCGGCCATGCTGCCGAAGCTGACGCTTGGCGCCAACCTTGGCACGGGCGCGAACACCTTTGCCCAGGTGCTCGACAGTTCCTACTACACACTCACCGCCGGCCTGGTCGCGCCCATCTTCAACAACGGCCGGCTGCGCGCCTCACGCGCGCTGGCCGAAGCCGAGCAGGATGAACTGCTGGAAAACTATCGCAGCAGCATCCTGGCCGGCTTTGCCGATGTTGAAAAAGCCCTTAACGCCATTGAGGGTGTGGAGCGTCAACGGCTGTGGCAGGACGAGGAAGTAGTGCAGGCACGCCAGGCTTTCGACCTGGCACAACAGCGCTATGGGGCTGGCGCCGAGACCCTGCTGACCGTGCTGGAGACCCAGCGCACGCTTTACCTGGCCCAGGACCAGCAAGCGCAGTTGCGCCTGGCCCGCCTGCAGGGCAGCGTGGCGCTGTACAAGGCGCTTGGGGGTGGCTGGCAGGTGCCGCACTGAAAAGGCCGCGCACGGCTTGCGGCCAGTTTTTTCAGCGCTGAGCCAGTTTCAGATTGCGCGCGTACCAGGGGCGTTGCGGGACTTTCGGCCGCAGCTTGGCGAACAGGTCATCGTCGCCAAAGATGATGCGCAACGCCAGCTTCATGGTCTCAGGGTCCATCTCCACGCTGCGCCCAGGCCGCAGCCCCGGTACCGTCGAGCAACCGTGGGTGTCTGGCCCCAGCCACGGGTCGGCCACTTCGACCCAGCGCCCAGGCGCGAACCACGGCACACCATTGACTTCCAGGCGCCTGACCTGGCCCGGGTGGACCCGCTCATGGGCACGGAACCAATCCTCGATACGGTCGTCGATCCAGCCGTGGAAGTGCCAGAACACCGGGTTTACATGGGATGAAAACGGGTCGCCGAGGAAGTCGTTCTCGGCCTGGAACCAACGCGCGGCAAAATCCTCCGGTTTGCGAGCGAAGGGCACTGGCAGGCCACTGGAAGGGTCGCGCGGCACCGAAGCCCAGCGCATGTGCAGCCAGTCGTGCAAACCCAGCTCCATTTCCGACCCGAACTGCCCCAGCGTAAGCGTGCTCAGGTAGTGCGGATCAGTGTACTTCGACTCCCAGACCTGGAAGTTGGCATGGAACGTTTCGGGCGTCTTTATATCGCGCACCCATTGGGTGTACGCGGCATCGTCCGAAGCCAGCCAGGTAGGCGGTAGGGCATTGCCATCATGGTTGTCGAAATAGCGGGCGAAGCCGATACGGTCGCGCTCAAGCTCCGGCTGCGGCAGCGGAAAACGCGGCCAGGAGGGTAGGTCCTGGAGGGCCCGGGCAGCACCCAGCATGTGCCGGTGCATGAAGAAAAAATCCACGCCCGAACCGTTGCGGTCCTTGTGCCGGCCCCGCGCATCGCGTTCATGGCCCCGCGGCCCTGGCTGCCAGCCCAGGCCGCGCAGCGCTGCCTGTTTGTCCTCGTCCAGCTTGTGCCACTTGTCGCGCGAGGCATGCCAGAGCTGATGGAACAACCGATGCTCCGGCGCGATCAGCCTCGCCAGCAAGGCCGGTGCCAGGGGCGCCCGTTCGCGGGCCTCGGGGAAAGGCCGCTTGAGCGCTAGAAACCGGTTGTCCTGCTCGGGCAGCGTCAATGCGCGGTTCAGCGGCAGGATGCGGCCATTGAGTGTCGCCTGACCGGCGTTGCCGAACCCGCCCCAGGCTTCGTCGAGGACCACCTGGCACTCATAGTTCGCCTGCTCCTGGCCCGGCTGCGTCGAAAACAGCCGCCAGCGCAGTGTCCCTGGCTTGTCCCCCAGCAGGTCGCCCATCACGCGATAGCGCGGCTCTTGCGGACCACGCAGGCGCTCGGGCGTGTCCAGATAACCACGCAGGCCACGCCCACTGTGGGCAACGTCCAGCAGCAGCTCCAGCTCCCCATCAGGCAAAACGTGCAGCCCTGCGTCCCTGCCCTGCGCTGTCCAGCGCCAGCACCCGCGCAAGGTGTCGCCCAACTGCTGCAGGGGCGCATCGGCAAGTTCGACAACGGCTTCGCCCGGGGTTTCAGGAAACTGCTCGTCGAACTGCTGGCGCTGCACGTGCCGCACATACAGCGCACCGGGCACCGCCATGCCTGTCAATGCCACACCGGCGATGAACCCGCGTCGAGAAATCGTCATTGCACTACCTGAGCATTCATTGCGGCCATGGAGCACGGCCCGTCCAAGGCTAGAACGTTGTGCAGTAGGCAAAATTTACCGCCGCGAGCGGACGGCCTGTGACGCAGCCAACGATAAATTTGCCCCGCCGTTGTTCGTCCACCTGATACCCAAGCCCTGCCCGCGCAGCAAACCCTGAGCCGGCAGCCGCCCTGATCACCGCGCAACGAGATGGCAATGACCAAGACCCGTTCCCGCAAAGCCCTGTACATCGGCCTGCCCCTGGCCCTGACCGTTGCCCTGGCAAGTGCCGCTGGCTACTTCTACTGGCGGCACCTGCACGCAGGCTACCCGCTCAAGATCGTGCAGCAGGCTGAGGAGCTGCACGAGCACATGCTCTCGTTCGACAGCCATATCACCGTGCCATTGAGCATGGGCAGCGAGGGGCACGAAGTGGACAAGGATGGCCCGGGCCAGTTCGACCTGGTCAAGGCCAACCGCGGCCGCCTCTCTGGTGCCGCCCTGACCGTGTTCGGCTGGCCGGAAATCTGGAACGGCCCGAACGCCCCGCACCGCCCCACTCCCGGCTTCGTCGATGCCGCCCGGCAAGAACAGGAAGGGCGCTACAAGATCATCACCGGCATGGTCCGCGACTTCCCCAACCAGGTCGGTATCGCTTACACCCCTGACGACTTCCGGCGCCTCAACGGCGAAGGCAAGTTCGCCATCTTCATCAGCATGCTCAATGCCTACCCGCTGGGCCACGACCTGTCGCAGCTCGACCTGTGGGCAGCACGTGGCATGCGCATGTTCGGCTTCAGCTACGTCGGCAACAACGACTGGGCCGATTCTTCGCGGCCGCTGCCGTTCTTCAACGACACCGCCGACGCCCTCGGCGGCCTGTCACCGCTGGGCGAGCAGGCAGTGAAACGCCTGAACGACCTGGGGGTGATCATCGACGTGTCACAGATGTCCACCTTGGCACTCGAAGATGTCGCTCGCCTGTCGCGCGCGCCAATCGTCGCTTCGCACTCGGCACCGCGGGCCATGGTGGATATCCCGCGCAACCTCTCCGACAAGGAGATGCAACTGATCAAGCAGAGCGGCGGTGTGATTCAGGTGGTCGGCTTCGGTCAGTACCTAAAGCCGTTGACCCAGCCGGTGGTAGACAAACTCGATGCCCTGCGTGCGCGCTTCGACTTGCAACCATTGCAAGGCCTGACCAATGCCCTGATGCCGGGCGACGCGGTGATCGCCATCTGGCCCGAGGCACGCTTCGGCGAGTATGCAAGCTCGCTGTACGCCATCCTTGAAGACGAACCCAAAGCAACCTTGAAACAGTATGTCGACGCCATCGACTACACCGTGAAAAAGGTGGGTATCGACCACGTCGGCATCGCCTCGGACTTCAACGATGGTGGCGGCCTGGAGGGCTGGAAGGACGTCAGCGAAATTAGCAACGTCACCGCCGAACTGCTGACCCGCGGCTACAGCGAAACGGACATTGCAAAGCTCTGGGCGGGCAATTTCCTGCGCGCCTGGGAGCAAGTCCAGAGCGCTGCCCAGCCTGTCGCCAACCGTTGAGTCGAGCCCTGCCTACCATGAGCAACCGCCGTAGTTTCCTGAAACAGGCCGGCCTGATGGCCGCGAGCCTGCCACTGCTGCCCCAGGCACTGGCTGCAACCAGCACACCGCTGACCGGCCCCGACAAATGGCGCAACCTGCGCACGCTGTTCCCGCTCGACCCACAGGTCGCGCACTTCGCCAACTTCCTGGTGACCGCCCACCCGCGCCCGGTACAGGCAGCGATCGACCGCCACCGTGCCGCGCTGGACCGCAACCCCGCCGCCCTGATGGACTGGGAAAGCCAGTACGAATGGCAGCGTGAGGACGAGGTGCGCGAGTGGGCCGGGCGCTACCTTGAGGTCAAGCCGCGCCAGGTGGCCCTGACCGGGAGCACCACCGAAGGCCTGGCGATGATCTATGGCGGCCTGAAGGTCGGCGCCCACCAGGAAATCCTGGTCACCGAGCACGAGCATTACTCCACCCACAAGGCGCTGGCCTTCCGCGCCCAGCGCCAGGGCACCCTGACCCGCAAGATCCGCCTGTTCGACGACCCATGGACAGTCTCCACCGACCAGGTGCTGAGCACCCTGGACAAAGCCATCCAGCCGCACACCCGCGTGCTCGGCATGACCTGGGTGCACTCCGGCAGTGGCGTCAAGCTGCCGGTGGGTGAGATCGGCGCGCTGGTACGCCAGCACAACCGCAACCGCAGTGAAGCCGAGCGCATTCTCTATGTGGTCGACGGCGTGCACGGCTTCGGTGTGGAGAACGTGCGTTTTGCCGACTTCAACTGCGACTACTTCATCGCCGGCACCCACAAGTGGATGTTCGGCCCGCGCGGTACGGGCATCATCTGCGCGGCCTCCACCGGCATGGAGCACCTCACCCCGACCATCGCCACGTTCTCCCGCGATGAAGACTTCGCCACCATCATGACCCCTGGCGGCTACCACGCCTTCGAACACCGCTGGGCCACCAACGAGGCCTTCAAACTGCACCTGACGCTGGGCAAGGCCGACGTGCAACAGCGCATCCACCAGCTCAACAGCCTGCTCAAGGCGCGCCTCGCCGAGCACCGTCAGGTGCAGCTGGTGACACCGCGCAGCGAGCGCTATTCGGCCGGTTTCACGTTTTTCCGCATCAAGGACCGCGACGCCGATGCCATCGCCGCCCACCTCACCGCCAACAAGGTGATGTGCGATGCGGTGTATCGCGATGTCGGCCCGGTGATCCGCCTGGCCCCCAGCCTGCTCAATGACGAGCAGCAGATCGACCGGGCCATGGCCCTGATTACCCAACAACTCTGACAAGGCACCCCCATGACCGCTTCCCTGCATCGCCTGACCCTGGCCGGCCTGCTGGCCGCCTGCAGCCTGCCGGCCCTGGCAGCACAAGCCGCCAATACCCCTGGCACGGTGTTCCGTGACTGCGACAAGCTCTGCCCGGAGATGGTGGTACTGCCCGCCGGCACCTTCAACATGGGCACCCCGGCCGACGAAATGGGGCGCCAGGATGACGAAGGTCCGCAGCATGCGGTGACCTTCGCCAAGCCCTTCGCCATCAGCCGCTTCCAGGTGACCGCCGAGCAATGGGACGGCTACCTCGAGGCCACGGGCACGCGCATCGCCGACGGCGACGATCGCCCTGGCCGCCGCTGCACCGCCAGCAAGCCCAGTTACAAACAGGGCCCGCAGCAACCGGCAGTGTGCATGAGCTACCACGATGTGCAGGACTACGTGGCCTGGCTGTCGAAAAAGACCGGCAAGCATTACCGCATGGTCAGCGAGGCCCAACGCGAATATGCCGCACGCGGCGCCAGCACCGGTATGTTCCCCTTCCCCATCGACCCGGACAGCACCCTGGAAATCAGCCAGCACGCCAACGTCTATGGCCCCAAGGATGGCTACAGCTATAGCTCGCCCGTGGGCAGTTACCCGGCCAACGCCTTTGGCGTGTACGACATGCACGGCAATGTCTACGAATGGGTCGCCGACTGCTACCACAACAGCTATGAAGGCGCCCCGGCCGACGGCAGTGCCTGGGGCCAGGCCAGCCGGGCCAAGGACAGCTGCAAGGTGGTAAGTATCCGCGGCAACGACTGGGGCGAGGCGCCGATCTTCTCCCGCTCCGGCAACCGCAACACCAATTTCCCGGGCCGCCTGGGTGACTGGCTGGGTGTGCGGGTGGTCCGCGACCTGTGACGGTACGCGGTTAAATTGCCCCGCGGGCCACTCGTCATAACGATGTACTTTTGCCTCTGATCCAGGAATTCAACATGACCTCCAAAACCCGCGGGGCGCTGAGCGAGCTATTCACCCTGCTCAAACCGTTCTGGCCGATCGTCACCCTGTCGGTCGTCATGGGCATGGTCGGCGGCCTGAGCGTTACCGCACTGCTGGCCACCATCAACAGTGGCCTGCACGCCGACGGCGGCCTGAGCAACAGCGTGATCCTCGGCTTCGCCGGGCTGTGTGCGCTGGCCCTGGCCAGCTCGATCTGCTCCGACATCGGCACCAACTACGTCGGCCAGCACATCATCGCCAAACTGCGCAAAGCCCTGGGCGAGAAGGTGCTGTCGGCCCCGATCGAGCAGATCGAACGTTTCCGCAGCCACCGCCTGATCCCGGTGCTGACCCATGACGTCGATACCATCAGCGACTTCGCCTTCGCCTTTGCGCCCCTGGCGATCTCGCTGACCGTAACCCTTGGCTGCCTCGGCTACCTGGCCACCCTGTCACTGCCGATGTTCCTGATGATGCTGCTGGCAATCGGCATCGGCAGTGTCGTTCAGTACATCGCTCGAGGCCGTGGCATCAAAGGCTTCATGGCGGCGCGCGAAGCGGAAGACCGGCTGCAGAAGCACTACCACGCCATCGCCGAGGGGGCCAAGGAGCTGCGCATCCACCGCCCGCGGCGCCAGCGCATGTTCCGCCAGGGCATCCAGGACACCGCCGACGCGATCTGCGCCACCCAGGTCCGCTCGATCAACACATTCGTCATTGCCAAGAGCTTCGGCTCCATGCTGTTCTTCGTGGTCATCGGCCTGGGCCTGACCCTGCAGTTCCTCTGGCCAAGCGCCGACCCCAAGGCCATCAGCGGCTTCGTGCTGGTGCTGCTGTACATGAAAGGCCCGCTGGAACACCTGATCGGCACCTTGCCGGTGGTCAGCCGCGCGCAAATCGCCTTTCGCCGTATCGCCGAGCTTTCCGAGCAGTTTTCTTCGCCTGAAGCGCACCTGCTGCTGGAGGACCACGGCAACAAGCCTGTCGTGGTCGACAGCCTGGAATTGCGCGAGGTGAGCTATGCCTATCAAGCCAGCCCCGGTGCCCAACCGTTCCAGGTAGGGCCGGTGAACCTGCGCATCGCCCAGGGCGACATCGTCTTCGTGGTCGGTGAAAACGGCTGTGGCAAGACCACCCTGATCAAGCTGCTGCTGGGCCTGTACCCGCCGCAACAGGGGCAGATCCTGTTCAACGGCCAGGCCGTCGACGCACAGGTTCGCGACGACTACCGGCAATTGTTCACCACGGTGTTCGCCGACTACTACCTGTTCGATGATGTGGTGCAGGGGGACACGCACATCCCCGACGACGCCAACCGCTACCTGGAGCGCCTGGAAATCGCTCACAAGGTCAGCGTCAAGGACGGTGCGTTCAGCACCACCGACCTGTCCACCGGCCAGCGCAAGCGCCTGGCGCTGATCAACGCTTGGCTGGAAGAGCGCCCGGTGCTGGTGTTCGATGAATGGGCCGCCGACCAGGACCCGACCTTCCGGCGGATTTTCTACACTGAGCTGCTGCCCGACCTCAAGCGCCTGGGCAAGACCATCATTGTCATTTCCCACGATGACCGCTACTTCGACATCGCCGACCAACTGGTGCGGCTGCAGGCCGGCAAAGTCGTCGTCGAACACGCACCCGCCCTCGCCTGAGCCCCACCCGGCGCGCCCCACGCGCGCCGGGTGCAGCTGTTTCGCCACCTGCCTAAATCACCCCCCTGCCCCTTCGTCTCTCTCAGTACGCTTAATTCTCCAGTGATGGCGAGACCGAGATGACACCCCAGAACCGATCCACCGATGACGCGCTGCTGGCCCTGCTCTGCGAACTCGACGAAACCGCCGCTGCCCCTGCCGGCATCGTTGCCCACGGCGCCGACCACGCGCCGCTGTCGTTCGCCCAGGAGCAGCTGTGGCTGCTCGATCAGCTCGACCCCGATGCCGCCACCTACAACCAGCCGCGCGCCTTTTTGCTCCAGGGCCCGCTGCAGGCGCAAGACCTGCAACAGGCACTGGACCGGGTCATCGACCGTCACGACATCCTGCGTACCCGCATCAACGAGGTGCAGGGCCAGCCACGCCAGCAGGTCGACCGCGCAGCGCGGCTGAACCTGCGCTGCGTCGACCTGCGCGGTCAACCACAGCACGTGCTGCGCGAGGCGCTGCACACCGAGGCCGCCACCCCGTTCGACCTCACCCAGGCCCCACTGCTGCGCGCCTGCCTTTACCAGCTGGGCGCGCAACGCCATGTGCTGGCCCTGACCAGCCACCACATCGTCAGTGATGCCTGGTCCAATCCGGTGCTGCTGCGCAACCTCTCGCAGGCCTACGCCAACGTCTGCGCCGGCAGTGACTGTCAGCTGCCTCGCCCAGCGGTGCAGTACCTGGACTTCGCCCACTGGCAGCGCGGCGTCTACCAGGCCAGCCCGGCCCACCAACGCGCTGCCAGCTACTGGCGCCAGTACCTGCAAGGTGGCCTGCAACGGCTGGAGCTGCCCACCGATCACCCGCGCGACAGCCGCCCCGCCACTGCCGCCGGGACCTGCACCCTGGCGTTGCCCGCCGCGCTGTTCAGCCAGCTGCAGGCAGCCTGCCGGGCCAATGGCCTGACGCCGTTCATGGTGCTATTGGCCGCCTGGCAACTGGTACTTGGCCGCCATGCCCGGCAGGAGGATTTCATCGTTGGTGTGCCCAATGCCGGGCGCACCCAGGAACAGGTACAGGACCTGATCGGCTTTTTCGTCAACAGCCAGATCCACCGGGCACGCCTGGACCCGCGCCAGTCCGTTGCCGGCCTGCTCGAGCAGGTGCGCAAGCACGCCCTGGCGTGCCTGGAACATGCCGACTACCCGCTTGAGCAAGCGCTTGCCGAACAACGCCAAGGCACCAACGGCGTACTGTTCCACTGCCTGTTCAACTGGACCAGCGACAATGCCGAGCAGCCCCCGGCCGGTTTCGCAGGTTTGCACATCGAGCCCTTGCCCAGTGCGCCGACTGCCGCCAAGTTCGACCTCAGCCTCAACGTTCAGGCGGGTCGCGAGCGGCTCGGCATCAGCCTCGACTACGATGCCGCGCTGTTCGAGGCAGCCACCGCTTTGCGGCTGGGCGAGGACTGGCTGGCCATCCTCCAGGCCATGCTCGACCACCCCGAGTGCGCTATCGGTGAGCTTCATGCGCAACCTGCCTTGCAGCGTGAACAGTGGCTGGCGGCCGCACAGGGCCCCGCTGGCGATGCCCTCGACGGCCTGGCCGTGCACCAGCAGTTCGCACGCCTGGCGCGCAGCCACGGCGAGGCCGTTGCGCTGGTCGCCGGCGACGCGCGCCTGAGCTACCGCGCCCTCGACAACGCCGCCGAGCGCCTCGCCCGCCGGCTGCAAGCCGCCGGCATTCGCCCCGGCGAGCGAGTGGCGGTGGCCCTGGAGCGCGGCGCGCCGCTGATCGTCGCCTTGCTGGCCACCCTCAAGGCCGGCGCGGCGTACGTGCCGCTGGACCCCCAGTTCCCCGCCGAACGCCTGGCCTACATGCTTGAAGATTGCGGCGCCCCCCTGCTGCTGAGCCAGGCCTCGGTGCTGGCTGCCCTGCCAACGCCAGGCCAGCAGGTACTGCTGCTCGATGACTTCGACCTGCAGGCCACGCACCAGCCCGAACCGGCCCTGGCCCTGGACTGCCCACCGCAGCAACTGGCCTACGTGCTCTATACCTCCGGTTCGACTGGCAACCCCAAGGGCGTGATGGTGCCCCATGGCGCACTGTCCAATTTCGTCGCGGCCATGGCCAAAGCCCCCGGCCTGCACCCGGGCCAGCGCCTGCTGAGCATCACCACCTGCTCCTTCGATATTTTCGGCCTGGAGCTGTACCTGCCACTGTGCACCGGGGCGTGCATGGTGCTGGCCGACAAGCACACCGTGCAGGACCCGGCGGCAATCCTCGACCTGCTGATCAGCGAGCACATCGACGTGCTGCAGGCCACCCCGTCGACATGGCGCATGCTGCTCGACAATGACCCCGACCAACGCCTGCCTGCACTGACCGCGCTATGCGGCGGGGAGGCGCTCGGCGATGACCTGGCGGTAAGGCTGCTGGCCCGTTGCGCCGCGCTGTGGAACCTGTACGGCCCGACCGAAACCACCATCTGGTCGGCGCGCCACGCACTGGCCCGCGCCAGCGCCCGCCCCGAACTGGGCCAGCCGATCGAGCGCACCGGCCTGTTGCTGCTCGACGGCAACCTGCTGCCCAGCCCGCCGGGTGTACCGGCCGACCTGTACATCGGCGGCGACGGCCTGGCCCAGGGTTACCACCAGCGCCCCGGCCTGACCGCCGAACGCTTCGTGCCGCACCCCTATGGCAAGCCCGGCGAGCGCCTGTACCGCACCGGCGACCTGGCGCGCCGCCACGCCAGCGGTAGCCTGGACTTCCTTGGCCGAGTCGATCATCAGGTGAAGATCCGTGGTTTTCGCATCGAGCTGGGCGAGATCGAAGCGGCCCTGCTCACCCTGGACGCGGTGCGCGAAGCCGCAGTGGTCGCCCGCGACGGCGTCGATGGGGCTCAACTGGTCGCCTATGTGGTGCCTGCCAGCAGGCCCGCCGACAGCCTGGCCTTCATCGAACACTGCCTGGCGCCGCTGCGTGAGCAACTGCCAGGCTATATGTTGCCAGCACGCCTGCACCTGTTGCAGGCCATGCCGCTGACACCCAACGGCAAGCTCGACCGCAAGGCCCTGCCGGTGGTCGATGAAAGCCCGGCGCAGGCTCGATACCTGGCGCCGACCACTGACCTGCAACGCCAGGTTGCGGCCACCTGGGCCGAGCTGCTGAAGGCCGAACGCGTCGGGCTGGGTGATGATTTCTTCGCCCTGGGCGGCCATTCGCTGCTGGTGGCGCGGGCAGTCTCGCGCCTGCGCCATGAGCTGGCGCTGAACTTCCCCCTGCGCCTGCTGTTCGACCAGCCGCGCCTGGGCGACTTCTGCCAGGCCCTGGCGCATTTGCAAAAGGCTACGCCGCTGGCCCTGCCGGTGCAGACCGCGCGCGACCAACTGCCGCTGTCTTACGCCCAGGAGCGCCAGTGGCTGCTGTGGAAGCTGGCCCCAGAAAGCAGCGCCTACCACATTCCCAGCGTGTTGCGCCTGCGCGGCCCGCTGGATGTCACCGCCCTGAGCCGAGCATTCGACCAGCTGATTGCCCGCCATGAAGCGCTGCGCACCTGCTTCACCCTCGAAGGTGAACGGCCGCACCAGCACATCCTCGCCCCCTGGTCGCTGAACCTGCAGTGCCAGCCACTTGAAGAGAGCCAGTGCCAAGCCTTTATCGCAGGCCTGCTCGGCCAGCCCTTCGACCTGGCCAACGGCCCGCTGCTGCGTGTAGGGCTGGCGCGCCTGGCGGCCGACGACCACGTGCTGGTGCTGGTGCAGCACCACATCGTCTCCGACGCCTGGTCGATGCAGGTGATGGTCCGCGAGCTGTGCGCGCTCTATCAAGGCCAAGCCTTGCCCGCACTGGCACTGCAATACGCCGACTTCGCTGCCTGGCAGCGTCGCTGGCTGGATGACGGTGAGCGCGAGCGCCAGCTGGCCTACTGGCGCACACGCCTGGCCGGCGAGCAACCGGTGCTCGAGCTGCCCTGCGATCACCCCCGTCGCGACAACGCCAAGCGCCCGGCAGCACGCTTGCATCTGGCATTGCCCACGGCACTGGGCGAAACCGTGCAACGCTTCGCCAGCGCGCACCAGGCGACAGTTCCGATGGTGCTGCTGGCGGCCTGGCAGGCCCTGCTGCACCGCTACACCGGCCAGCCGGACATCCGCATCGGCGTACCGGTGGCCAACCGCAACCGCCTGGAAACCGAGCAATTGATCGGCTTCTTCGTCAACACGCTGGTGCTGCGCGCCGACTGCACGGCCGACCTGTCGTTTGCCGGGCTGCTGGCGCAGACCCGCCAGGCCATGGTCGAAGCCCAAGACCACCAGGACCTGCCCTACGAGCAACTGCTCGAAGCCCTGCTGCCCCAGCGCGGCCCGCAACAGGGCTTGTTCCAGGTGCTGTACAACCACCACCAGGCGGCCGATGCCGCGCCACTGGGTGCGCTGCACCTGGAGGCACTGGACAGCCAGCCGCAGGAGGCCCAGTTCGACCTGGCGCTAAGCACGGCCCAGGGTGAACACGGCCTCAGCGCCAGCTTTACCTACGACCGCACGCTGTTCGACGCCACCACCCTGCAACGCCTGGCCAGGCACTGGCTGAACCTGCTCGAACAGGCCCTGGCCCAGCCAGGGCTGCCGCTCGCACGACTGGCCCTGATGGACCCGGCCGAACGCTCGCAGGTCCAGGACGCCTGGAACGGCGCGCCGGTCGCCCACCCACAAACGCAAGCGCTGGCGGCACGCATCGAAGCCCAGGTACAACGCCACCCGCAGGCTGTTGCCCTGCGCTATCAGGGCCAGGCCTTGAGCTACGCCGAGCTCAACCAGCGCGCCAACCGCCTGGCACACCGCCTGATCGCGGCAGGCGTGGACGCCGAGGTGCCGGTGGGCCTGGCGGCCGAGCGCGGCTTCGCGATGATCGTCGGCTTGCTGGCCATCCTCAAGGCCGGCGGCGCCTACGTGCCGCTCGACCCCGCGCACCCGGCAGAGCGCCTGGCCTTCGTGGTCCGCGACAGCGGCATCAAGGTACTGCTCGACCAGCCCGGCCTGCTCGCCGAACTGCCAGAGTACGACGGGCTGCTGCGCCTGAACCTGGAGGCCGGCTACGACGACCAGCCGGTGGACAATCCCGCGCCGCGCAGCAGCGTCGACAACCTCGCCTACATCATCTACACCTCCGGCTCCACCGGCCTGCCCAAAGGTACGCTGCTCAGCCAGCGCAATGTCCTGAGGCTGTTCAGTGCCTGCGATCGCTGGTTCCGCTTCGACCACAATGACGTCTGGACCCTTTTCCACTCCTTTGCCTTCGATTTTTCGGTGTGGGAGATCTTCGGTGCGCTCCTGCATGGAGGCCGCCTGGTGATCGTGCCGCAGGCCTTGAGCCGCGACCCGCAGGGCTTCCTGCAACTGCTGGTGGATGAGCGTGTGAGCGTACTCAACCAGACACCTTCGGCATTCAAACCACTGACCCAGGCCGCGTGCAGCGCCACCTCGGCAGACCTTGCCCTGCGCCTTGTGATCTTCGGCGGCGAAGCGCTCGACGTGGCTGCACTGCGCCCCTGGTTCGAGCGCTTCGGCGCACAGCGGCCACAATTGGTGAACATGTACGGCATCACCGAAACCACCGTGCACGTCACCTATCGACCGATTGGCCTGGATGACCTGAACCGCACGGTGAGCCCGATCGGCGAACTGATCGACGACCTCAGCGGCTACCTGCTCGACGGCGAACTCGAGCCGGTTCCGGCGGGCTGCGTCGGCGAGCTGTACATCGGCCAGGCGGGCCTTGCCCGAGGCTACCTCAACCGCGCCGGGCTGAGCGCCACGCGCTTCATCGCCAACCCGTTCTCCACCCAGCCCGGCAGCCGCCTTTACCGCACCGGCGACCTGGCGCGCCGCCGTAGCGACGGCACCCTCGAATACATCGGGCGCATCGACCAACAGGTGAAGGTCCGCGGCTTCCGTATTGAACTGGGCGAAGTCGAGGCCAGCCTGCTGGCGCAGCCGGCGGTGGCGCAGGCAGTGGTGATCGCCGACCAGGGGCCCGCCGGCACCCGCCTGCTCGCCTACCTGGTGGCGCATGCAGGCCAGGGCGGCGACACCGGCGCCCTGCGCGCCGCGCTCAAGGCGCAGCTCCCCGACTACATGGTGCCGGCCCATTGCATGTGGCTCGAACAGCTGCCCCTGACCGTCAACGGCAAACTCGACCGCAGTGCCCTGCCGGCACCAGCCGACAGCAACGCCCAACGCACTTTCCGCGCCCCCCACACACCGTTGCAGGAGCAGCTGGCCGGCATCTGGCAACAGGTGCTCGGCGTGCAGGCCGTGGGCCTGGACGACGACTTCTTCGAGCTGGGCGGCCATTCGCTGCTGGTGATCAACGTGGTCTCGCGCATCCAGCTGGAGCTGGGCCGCGAGCTGACCCCACAGGCCCTGTTCCAGCATCCGACCCTTCAAGCCCTGGCGCTTCACCTGGACACCACTACAACTGCGGTCGATGAAAACAAGCTCGACACCCTCGAAGCCTGGCTCGACGAAATGGAGGAACACTGATGGACAGCACTGCCGCTTCGAGAATTGCCAAGCGCTTTGTCCTGCTGCCGCTGGAAAAGCGCCGGCAGTACCTGTTGAAAATGCGCGAGCAAGGCCTGTCGGTGGCCAGCCTGCCGATCCCTCAGGTACGTGAAGCGTTCGACCGCCTGCCGTTGTCGTTCGCCCAGCAACGCCAATGGTTCCTCTGGCAGTTCGACCGCCAGGCCAGCGCCTATCACATCCCCTGTGCCCTGCGCCTGCGCGGCGCACTGAACGTGGCGGCGCTGCAGGCCAGCCTTGAGGCGCTGGTGCGCCGCCATGACAGCCTGCGCACGCGTTTCGTCGAAGACGAGCAAGGCGTCGCGCAGCAGGTCGACAGCACCGTCGCACTGCCCCTGACGCTTACCACGCTCGATGAACAGGCCGTACAGGCCCATATCCAGGCGCGGGTACGTGAACCTTTCGACCTGGCTTGCGGCCCATTACTGCGTGCCGAGTTGCTGCAACTGGGCAGCGATGACCATGTGCTGCTGCTGGTGCAGCACCACATCATCAGCGACGGCCGCTCGATGCAGGTGATGGTCAAGGAGCTGACCCACTGCTACGCCCGCTTCAGCCAGGGCCTGACCAGCCAGTTGCCAGAACCACAGCTGCAGTACGCCGACTACGCCATCTGGCAACGCCACTGGATGGAAGCCGGCGAGCAGGAACGCCAGCTCGACTACTGGCGCCAGCGCCTGGGCAGCGCAGTGCCAGTGCTGGAACTGCCGTTGGACCGGCCACGCCCGAGCGTGCAGCGATTCGACGGTGCGCGCCTGCCGCTGGCCATCCCGCCTGCCCTGTCCCTGGCCGTGCGCCAGCTGGCCCAGGCACGCCAGGCCACATCGTTCATGGTGCTGCTGGCCTCGTTCATGGCCCTGCTGCACCGCTATACCCGCCAGCAGGACATCCGCGTCGGCGTGCCCAGCGCCAACCGCAACCGGGTCGAGGCCGAAGACCTGATCGGCTTCTTCGTCAACACCCTGGTCATCGATGCCCAGTGCCAGCCAACCCTGTCCTTCGAGCAGCTGCTCGACCAGGTCAAAGCCGCCACCTTGCAGGCCCAGGCCCACCAGGACCTGCCCTTCGAGCAACTGGTCGAGGCCTTGCAGCCGGAGCGCAACCTCAGCCACAACCCGTTGTTCCAGGTCATGTTCAACCATCAGGTCGGCGCGCCCCAGCCGAACGAAACAGCCCTCGGCCACGGCCTGGCCATCGAGCCGCTGCCACTGGCAGGCGAGACCGCGCAGCTGGACCTGACCCTCAACACCTTTGAGGACGCCCAGGGCCTGAGTGCGAGCCTGACCTACGCCACAGCCCTGTTCGACCACACGTCCATCCAAAGCCTGGGTGACCACTGGCTGCGCCTGCTGGCGCAAGTGGTGCATGCCCCGCAGCAGGCGCTTGGCGAGGTGACACTGCTGGCCGATGAAGAACGCCAGCGCTTGCTCACCCAGTGGAACGCCACCACCCACGCCTACCCTGCCACGCCGTCGATCCATGCCTTGGTCGAAGCCCAGGCACGCCGCACACCCGATGCCACCGCACTGCTGTTCGGCGACAGCGCGCTGAGCTACGCCCAGCTCAACCGTCAGGCCAACCGGCTGGCCCACGCCCTGATCGCCCAAGGCGTGCGCCAGGACACGCCGGTCGGCATCGCCGCCGAGCGCAGCCTGGAACTGGTGGTTGGCCTGTTGGCCATCCTCAAGGCCGGCGGCGCCTACGTGCCGCTCGACCCTGAATACCCCGCCGAGCGCCTGAGCTACATGGTCGAAGACAGTGGCATCGGCCTGCTGCTGACCCAGTCGCACCTGCGCGATCGCCTGCCGCTGCCGCCCCGGCTGCCCGTGCTCCTGCTCGACCAGGCGCTGGCTGCGCAGCCCGAGCACGATCCGCAGCTGCCGTGCGCGCCCGAGCAACTGGCCTACGTCATCTACACCTCCGGTTCCACCGGCCGGCCGAAAGGCGCGGGTAACAGCCACCAGGCCCTGGCCAACCGCCTGCAGTGGATGCAGGCGGCCTACGGCCTGGATGCCAGCGACACAGTGCTGCAGAAGACCCCCTTCAGCTTCGACGTGTCGGTGTGGGAGTTCTTCTGGCCGTTGATCACCGGCGCCCGCCTGGCCATCGCCGCACCGGGTGACCACCGCGACCCGGCGCGCCTGGTACAACTGATCGCCCAGCATCAGGTCACCACCCTGCACTTTGTGCCCTCGATGCTGCAGGCCTTCCTGCTCGACGACCAGGTTGCCCACTGCAGCAGCCTGCAGCGCATCGTCAGCAGTGGCGAAGCGCTGCCGGTGGAGGCGCAGCAGCAAGTGTTCGCGCAGCTGCCGCAGGCCCAGCTGTACAACCTGTACGGGCCCACCGAAGCGGCCATCGACGTCACCCACTGGACCTGCCGTGACGAGGGCAAGACCGGCGTGCCGATTGGTAAACCGATCGCCAACCTGGCCTGCTGGATCCTCGATGCCGGCCTGCAGCCGCAACCCGCGGGCGTCATCGGCGAGCTGTACCTGGGCGGCGTGGGCCTTGCCCGCGGTTATCACCAACGCCCGGCACTGACCGCCGAGCGTTTCGTTGCCTGCCCGTTCCAGCCTGGCGCACGCATGTACCGCACCGGCGACCTGGCGCGCTACCGCGCCGACGGCGTGATCGAGTACTGCGGGCGCATCGACCACCAGGTGAAAATCCGCGGCCTGCGCATCGAACTCGGCGAGATCGAAGCGCGCCTGATGGAGCAACCCGCCATCCACGAGGCCGCCGTGCTGGCCGTGGACAACCAGCTGGTCGCCTACCTGGTGGCCAAGGCCGGCACACCGCTGCCGGAGCGCGAGCAACTGAGCCAGGCATTGCTGGCCCACCTGCCCGACTACATGGTGCCCAACCAGTGGTTGTTCCTGCAGCGCATGCCGCTGAGCCCCAATGGCAAACTCGACCGCAAGGCCCTGCCCGCCCCGGGGCTGGCGCAGGCACAGGCCAGCTACAGCGCCGCCGAAGATGAACTGCAGGCACGCCTGGTGCAGGTCTGGCAGCGGGTGCTCAAGCGTGAGCACGTGGGCATTGATGACAACTTCTTCGAGCTGGGCGGCGACTCGATCGTGTCCATCCAGCTGGTGAGCCAGGCTCGACGCGACGGCCTGCACTTCACCCCCAAAGACCTGTTCAGCCACCAGACCGTGCGCACGCTGGCCCACGTCACCCTGACCCAGGCCGAACCGGCCGAGGCCGCATACCTGCCGGCCAGCGGGCGCAGCCTGCTACTGCCGATGCAACAGCAGTTCTTCGCCCAGGCCGTACCACAGGCGCAGCGCTGGAACCAGTCGGTGATGCTCAAGGCCAACCAGGCGCTGGCCCCGGCCCATGTGCGCCAGGCACTCGCTGCACTGCTGGCCACCCACGATGCCTTGCGCCTGCGCTTCAGCCAGGTGCAAGGCGAGTGGCAGGCACACTTTGCCCCGCACGTGCCCGACGACGACGTGCTCTGGCTGTTCGAGCCAAGCCAGGGCGACAGCTGGCAGGGCCTGTGCGACCGTGCTCAGGGCAGCCTCGACCTGGCCCAAGGCCCGTTGCTGCGCGCAGTGCAGGGGGTGGTCGACGGTGAGCTGCGCCTGCTGCTGGTGATCCACCACCTGGCCGTTGACGGTGTGTCCTGGCGCATCCTGCTTGAAGACCTCCAAAGTGCCTATTCCCAGGCGGCTGCCGGCCAGGCCTGCGCGCTGCCACCGCGTACCCTGTCGGTGCAGGACTGGGCCCTGCGCCTGCAAGCGCACGCACAGAGCCCGGCCGGGGAGCAGGAAGCCGCCTTCTGGCAACGCCAGTGCGCCGATATCGACAGCACGCTGCCGGTGATCGATGCCGACGCTGCGCTGCGCCTGCGCGACAGCCGCAGCGTCACCACCCATCTGGATGCCGCGACCACCACGCGCCTGCTCAAGGATTGCCCGGCCGCCTACCGCACGCAGATCAACGACCTGCTGCTGGCCGCCCTCGCCCGCGTGCTGCAACGCTGGACCGGCGCCGATGACCATCTGGTGGAACTCGAAGGCCATGGCCGCGAAGCCTTCGCCGACGTCGAGGCCGACCTGACCCGCAGCGTCGGCTGGCTGACCAGCCTCTACCCGGCCCGCATCAGCGCCGGCAGCTCGCTGGCCGAAGCGATCATGCTGACCAAGGAACACTTGCGCGCCCTGCCGGGCAAAGGTGCTTTCTTCGGTGCCCTGCGCAGCTTCGCCAGCCCGGCAATACGTGAGGCCCTGGCCGCGCTGCCCGCTGCGCGTATCACCTTCAACTACCTGGGCCAGTTCGACAGTGGCAACGACGATGCCGCCACGCTGATGCGGCCGATCCCGGCAGACAAAGGCCGCGAACACAGCGCCGATGCACCGCTGCAGAACTGGCTGGCGCTCAATGGCCAGGTGTTCGACGGCGAGCTGCGCTTGAACTGGAGCTTCAGCCAGCGCATGTTCGAGCCGGCTCAACTGCAGCGCCTGGCCGATGACTACGCCGCCGAGTTGCGCGAGGCCGTGGCCCTGTGCGGCCAGGGCGTGCGCCGGGGCCTGACCCCTTCGGACGTGCCGCTGGCCCGCCTGAGCCAGGCCCAGCTGGCCCTGTTGCCCTTCGCCTGCGACCAGGTCGAGGACATCTACCCGCTGTCCACCGTGCAGCAGGGCATGCTGTTCCACACCCAGGATGCCGGTGCCGGGGACTTCTACATCAACCAGACCAGCGTCGAGGTCCAAGGCCTGGAGGCGCCGCGTTTCATCGCCGCCTGGGGCCGGTTGGTGGAGCGCCACGAGATGCTGCGCAGTGCCTTCTGGCAGGCGCCGCAGCTGAGCGAGCCACTGCAGGTGGTGCTGCGCCAGGGCCAGCTCGACGCCCGGGAGCTGGACTGGCGTGGCCAGGCCGTCGAGCCGGCGCGCCTGGCCGCCGCCGCCGAAGCCGAGCGCCGCCGCCCGTTCGACCTGCTCGCCCCGCCCCTGCTGCGCCTGTTGCTGGTGCGCCTGGATGACGAGCGCCACCAACTGATCCTGACCAGCCACCACATCCTCATGGATGGCTGGAGCCAGTCACGCCTGCTCGGTGAACTGTTCCAGTGCTACGCCGGCCAGCCGTTGCCGGCTCAGCAAGGCCGCTACAGCGACTACATCCGCTGGCTGCAGGCGCCGGCGCAACAGGCCAGCGAAGCCTTCTGGCGGCCACGCCTGGCCGAGCTGCAGGCCCCCACCCAGCTGGCCGGTGCGGCCGGCAGCCGCAGCGCCCAGGAAGGCCACGGCGCGCTCTACCTGCACTGGGACGAGCAGCGCACCACCTGGCTGCGCGAGCAGGCCCAGCGCCTGCGCGTAACCCCCAACACCCTGGTGCAGGCTGCCTGGGTGCTGCTGTTGCAACGTTACACCGGCCAACAGACCGTGTGCTTCGGCGCCACCGTGTCCGGTCGCCCGGCCAGCCTCCCGGGTGCCGACAGCCTGCTGGGGCTGTTCATCAACACCTTGCCGATCATCCAGGCACCGCACCCGGCACAAGCGGTGCAGGACTGGCTGCAACAGTTGCAGACCTGCAACCTGGAAGTGCGCGACCACGAGCACACGCCGCTGGTGGACATCCAGCGCTGGGCCCAGAGCAACGGCCAGGCGCTGTTCGACAGCATCATCGTGTTCGAGAACTACCCCATCGATGAACGCCTGCAATCGGCCGGTGCCGCCGGCCTGCGTTTCGGCGAAGCGCAACTGCGCGACGTCACCAACTACCCGATGGACTTGGCGGTGCACCTCAATACCCGCCTGCGTATCGAGTTCCTCTACCGCCTGGACCATTTCCAGGCGCAGCAGGTGCAGGCCATCCGCCGCCACTTCGAAGCCTTGCTCGAACGCCTGCTGAGCCACCCCGAGGCGGCAGTCGGCACGCTCGGCCTGCTCGACACCGTCGTGCAGCCACACGCACAGCCCTGCGATACAGCACAGCATGACCTGGCCAGCCTGATCGGCCGTCATGCAAAGGAGCGTGCAGACCAGGTGGCAGTGCGCTGCGACGGGGTGCAACTGACCTACGGGCAATTGGAAGAGCAGGCCAACCGCCTGGCCTGGACCCTGCTCGAACGCGGTATCGGGCGCGAGGACCGGGTGGGCATCGCCCTGGACCGCTCGGTGCGCACCATCGTTGCTTTCTACGCGGTGATGAAGGCTGGCGCGGCCTATGTGCCGCTGGACATCGATTACCCCGCCGAACGCCTGCAGTGGATCATCGGCGACGCCGACGTGGCCCTGTTGCTGACCGACAGCGTTATCGGCGAGCGCCTGGGCATCGCCCCCGAGCGCCGCCTGGACCTGGACCGGTGCGAGCTGTCCGCGCAGCGTCACGCGCCGCAACAGCAGGCGCTGGACGATCAGCTCAGTTACATGATCTACACCTCCGGCTCCACCGGTAACCCCAAGGGCGTGGCCGTGGCCCGAGGCCCGCTGCGCATGCACTGCCAGGCGATCATCGAACGCTATGAAATGGGCCCGTCGACCCGCGAACTGCTGTTCATGTCGTTCGCCTTCGACGGTGCCCAGGAGCGCTGGCTGTCGACCCTGATCAGCGGGGGCTTGCTGGTGGTGCGTGGCAACACCCTGTGGACCCCGCAGCAGACCTGGGACGTGCTGCATGCCGAGGCCATCAGCATCGCCTGCTTCCCGCCGGCCTATCTTCAGCAACTGGCCGAATATGGCCAGGCACAACCGGCCCCGCCCCCTGTGCGCATCTACTGCTTCGGCGGCGATGCAGTGGCCGATGCCAACTTCGAGCAGGTCAAGCAGGTGCTCAAACCGCAGTACCTCACCAACGGCTACGGCCCTACCGAAACCGTGGTCACCCCACTGCTGTGGAAGGTGCCGGTGACGGCGCGCTGCGAAGCGGTGTATGCACCCATTGGCGTGGCCGTGGGCAACCGCACGCTGCATGTACTGGATGATTGCCTCAACCCGCTGCCGGCAGGCCTGGCCGGCGAGCTGTACATCGGTGGCGAGGGCCTTGCCCGTGGCTATCACCGCCGCCCGGGGCTGAGTGCCGAGCGCTTCGTCGCCGACCCGTTCAGCGCCACTGGCGGGCGCCTGTACCGCACCGGTGACCTGGTACGCCAGCGCCCGGACGGGGTGTTCGACTACCTCGGGCGTTTGGACAATCAGGTGAAGGTCCGCGGTTTTCGCATCGAACTGGGTGAGATCGAGGCGCGCCTGCGCGATATCGCCAACGTGCTCGATGCCGTGGTGGTGGCGCGCGAGGGTGCCAACGGTAAGCAGCTGGTCGGTTACGTGGTACGTGGCGACGGCGAGCGGGCTGTCATCCCGATGCTCGAGTACCTGCGCCAGGTACTGCCGGACTTCATGGTACCGGCGCAACTGATGGTGCTCGATGCCTTGCCGCTAACCCCCAATGGCAAGGTCGATCGCCGCGCACTGCCCGAGCCTCTCATGTGCGAACGCCAGTACCAGGCACCGGCGGATGACCGCCAGCGTGCGCTGGCGGCGATATGGGCCGATGTGTTGGGCCTGGAGCAGGTTGGGGTGAGTGATCATTTCTTCGAACTGGGGGGCGATTCACTGGGTGTGCTCAAGGTGCTCTCGCGCTTGCGCAACCAACCGCAACTGGGCCTGAACCTGAAGCTGCGCGACCTGATCGCCCGCCCGACCATCGCCGAACTGTGCCCGGCCGAGGCGCGCGAGCAGGCGGCGCTCGACCCACTGCTGCTGCTCAACCGCAAGGTCGAACGCCAGGCACCGCTGTTCTGCCTGCATGCAGGCTTCGGCACGGTGTTCGACTACCGCGCACTGGCTCAGCGGCTGGACGGCGTTTGCAGTGTCTATGGCCTACAGAACCGCATGCTGCTCGACCGCCAGTGGCAAGACGAGTCGCTCGAAGCCATGGCCATCGACTACGCCCAGTACATCCGCCAGAAGCAGCCCCAAGGCCCCTACCGCCTGCTGGGCTGGTCGCTGGGTGGCACCCTGGCGCTACTGGTGGCCCGCGAGCTGGAGAGCCAGGGCCAGCAGATCGACCTGCTTGGTCTGGTTGACCCGTATGTACCGGGTGAGCCAGGTGCGGCGCTGGACGAAGACTGCGGCGGCGACCTGCGCGCCTTCCTCGCCGTGGTCAGTGGCCGCCCGGCCGACAGCCTGCCGCTGTTCCCGGTAGCGGCCAATGCCGATGCCACGCAGCTGCAGGCACTGATCGAGCGGAGCCTGGGCGCAGAGGCCATGGACGGCCTGCAAAGCAGCGAGGATCTGGCGCGCACGTTTACCGTCGCCATGACCCTCAAGGCCCTGTCGCTGCAAGTGCACGCCCTGCCTGCGGTACGCGCCAGCCTGGACTGCTGGTGGGCACAGAGCAGCGAAGCGGGCGTCTGCCAGGCCTTCGAAGCGCGCCACGCGATCCACTCCAGCCAGTGCCTGGCCGCAGATCACTACGCCATCGTCAGCCATGGTGCACTGCTCGAAACCGTGCTTCACCGCCTGCAGCCGGTGGCCGCACCAACCCTGTGAGCCTGCGCCCGGCCGCCCTGCGCGGCCGGGCCCTTATCCAACAATGTGAAGGAAACCCGAATGTCCCTGGATGGCGATCTGGAAGCGTTCCTGGAACTGGCCGAACTCGGCCGCCTGACGGGCAAGAGCCAGCCCATGCATCAGTTGGGCATCGCCCAGGCGCGGGCGGAATTTGAAAACGCCTCGCGCCTGCTCGACCCCGACCCTCCCGCCCACGTCGAGGTGCGCGCCCTGCAGTTCAGTTGCCGCGATGGTGCGCAGTTGCCCGCCCGCCTCTACGTGCGCCCGGGCGTCACGCCCAAGGCCACCCTGCTCTACCTGCATGGCGGTGGCTATGTGGTCGGCAGCCTGGACTCGCATGACTGCGTGTGCCGGCGCCTGGCCTGCCTGGGTGACTATGCGGTGTTCGCTGCGCACTACCGGCTGGCGCCGGAGCAACCGTTCCCGACGGCCCTGCACGATTGCCAGGACGCCGCCAGCTGGCTGCAGCACAGCGCCACCGAACTGGGCCTGCCGAGCGCGCTGGTGCTGGCCGGCGACAGCGCGGGGGCAACCCTGGCCACGGTGCTGGCGATCGAAGCCGCGCAACACCCGCAGGCCATGGCAGTGAAAGCGCAGCTGCTGTTTTACCCTGTGGCCGAAAGCAATACCCGGCGCGCCTCGCACCAGCGGTATGCCGAGGGTTATCTGCTGGAGAGCGGCACACTGGACTGGTTCTATGACCATTACCTGGGCGCCGCCCAGGCGCACAATGACTGGCGCGCCTCGCCTCTGCTGCACCCGGCGCTGCCGGCCATGGCGCCGGCGTATGTGAACCTGGCCCAGTACGACCCGTTGTTCGATGAAGGCCTGGACTATGCGCGCAAGCTTGAGGCGAGCGGCACACCGACCACCCTGCGCATAGAGGCGGGGCTGACCCACGACTTTCTGCGCATGTCGGGGATCACCGGAGCGACTGGCGAGGTGTATGCCGCGGCAGGATGCTGGTTGGAGCAGGTGCTGGCCTGATGCGAATCTGGGGCCGCTTTGCGGCCCATCGCCGGCAAGCCGGCCCACAGGTACAGCGCAGACCTCAAGAACTGCGCTGTACCTGTGGGGGCCGGCTGGCCGGCGATGGGCTGCGCAGCAGCCCTGATTACGCTGACTGAAATCAGTACGTCGCCCGTACCGTCAGCATGAAGTTGCGTGGATCGCCATAGTAGTTGCCGTAGGTCGAGGTACCGACTGTCTGGTAGTACTTCTTGTCGAACAGGTTGTTGCCGTTGAGGGTCACGTTCCAGTGCTCGTCGATACGGTAGTCGACCATCGCGTTCCAGATCGCATAACCGCTCTGCTGGTATTCGAAAGGCACATCGGACTGCACTACGTTGCCCAGGCTGTCGTAGGTCGCTGCGGTGCCGCTGACCTTGGTCGCACTCTGGATGTCCACGCCACCCCCGACGCGGAAGTCGTTCAGCACACCCGGCAAGCGGTAGGTGGTGAACAGCTTGGCCATGTGCTTGGGCGTGACGGTGCTTAGCGCAGAGCCCGTGTCGCGGTTCTTGTTGATGTTGAGGGTGTAGCTGGCCATCATCATCCATTCCGGCAGGATTTCGCCGGAGATTTCCATGTCGATGCCCTTGCTGATGGTTTCCCCACCATTGACGTAACAGCAGTTACCGCCGAATGCCACCTGGCTCAACGGGTAGTTCGGGTCCTGCACCGCCTGGTCTTCACGCTTGGTGTAGTACAGCGCAATGCTGGTGTTGACCGCACCGCCAAACAGCTCGCCCTTGATGCCGGTCTCGTAGGTTTTGCCGGTCATCGGGTCGAGGGTGCTGCCAGAGGTCGCAGGCCCGGCCAGCAGGTTCTGCTGTGGCTTGAAGATCTCGGCGTAGCTGGCATAGGCCGCCCATTCGTCCGTCAGGTCATAGACGATGCCGCCAAACGGGGTGACTTTGGTCGGTTCGCGCATGTCCACCCGCGACTGCTGGGTCCAGGTCGACCCGGTGGCGTCTGCCGTCTGGTAGGTCTGGTCGAACTTGTAGCGCTGTGCACGGGCACCGACGATCAGGTGCAACGGCTCGGCCAGTTGCAGGCGCAGGCTCGAGTACAGGCCGTATTGGGTCTGGCTGTTGGGCTTGTAGTCGCGGCTGATGACCGGCCGGGCGCCTGGATCATCCCATGGGGTGGAATCGGGATCGAATACATTGACCGGGCCGCCGGCAGTGGTGAAGCGGCCAGTGCCGCGCCAGCGGCTGTCGATCTCTTGATAGTCGCCACCCACCACCAGGCGGTGGTCGAGGCCGAACATGCTGAAGTCGCCGGAGACGTTGACGTCCCAGAGGTTCTGCTCGCTCCACTGGGTGTTGTAGGTGCCGTAGCGGGTCACGCCGGTGCCGGTGACCGGGTTAACAGAGCCCAGCGTGGTGGCGTTGTTGGTGGTGATGGTGTCGTAGATGTTGGTGTAGCTGAGGTTGAGCTTCCAATCATCATTGAGGCGATGGTCGATCTTGGCGAAATACTCGCGGGAAAAGCCGTCCGCGTACGCCCAAGTGGTAGACAGGCCGGTATGGCGCGGCAGGCCAAGGTCTGCACCGTTGCTGTAGCGTGGCACGGCCGAGGCGGTGCCGGTCTCGTGGACCTTGTTGAAACGCAAGCCTGCGGTGAGCATGGTGTCGTCGGTGACATCGGCTTCAAGCACGCCATAGAAGAACGGCTTGTCGGTGGCACGGTTGTCGACGAAGTACTGGCGGTCCTGGTAGGCCACCACCATACGGCCACGCAGCTTGCCATCGAAGCCCAGCGGGCCGGTCACGTCCAGCTCGCTGCGGTAGTTGTCCCAGCTGCCCGCCGAGGCGGTGAACTTGAGCTGGTAGAAGTCCAGCGGGCGCTTGCGCACCAGGTTGATGATACCGCCCGGGTCACCGGTGCCGCCAAACAGTGCGCTGGCACCACGCAGCACTTCGACATGGTCGAACTCGGCGATGTCGTAGATGTTCGACGCGTAAAAGCTGCCGGCGGTGGTGCCCAACGCCATGGGGGCGGCGCCGTCGAGCTGGATGTTCTGGATCGGGAAGCCGCGTGAATAGAAGTCCTGGATACGGAAGGTGTTGCTCTGCACGGTCACACCCGGCACGGCCTTCATCGCATCGTTGATGTCGGTGAACTGGCGGTCTTCGATGACCTGGCGGGTGATCACCGACACCGATTGCGGGGTTTCCTTCAACGAGGTCGGGCTCTTCGAGCCGACGCTGGTCAGGCCCGGTGTGTAGGAGCCGGTGTTCTCGGTAGCCTGGCCCATCCCCTGGCCCATGATGGTGGTTTCGCCGATAACCAGAGCACCGGCGCCGACATCACTGGTGTCGGTGCTGATCAACAGGACCGAATTGTTCTCGATGCGGTAGGTAAGGCCTGCGCCTTCCAGCAGTTGCGCCAGGGCCTGGTCCGGCTCCATGGTGCCGCTGACCTTGGGTGCACGCTTGCCGCTGACCAGGTCGGGCGAGTAGACCATCTGCAGGCCGGTCTGCTGGCCAAGGGCGATCAGGGCCTGGTCCAATGGCTGGGCTGCGATGTCCACCGCAACCGGCTGGGCATGGGCATGGGCCATGGCCAGGCTCAGCACCAGTGCCGAAGCCCGCAGGCTCCACTTCGATGGCCCGGCGGCCAAGGCTGCCCCCTTGTTTCGCATACGTTTGGACTTCATGTGCGCAACTGACTCCGACTGTTCTATGAGTGTGTAGGTGACGGTCTCGACGTACCGTTTCTATAAGGGCCTTACGCGTTCGAGCGACGCGTTTTCAGCGGCTTACAGGTAAGACGCACGAACGTGAAAAAAACTGATAACTTTTTTCATTTGCGTTCAATTTGTCGATGGCTCGGGGCTGCCTAACCTCGCACTCATGAAAAACCCGAAGGCTAATGCCAGTCGGTCAAGCGATTTGGGGCCGCTTTGCGGCCCATCGCCGGCAAGCCGGCTCCTACAGGTTCAGCGCGGTTCTTGAGGCCTGCGCTGTACCTGTAGGAGCCGGCTTGCCGGCGATGGGCTGCGTAGCAGCCCTATCAAACGCTGTTTGAGCTATGCCGTAACGTTCTTCGCCTTGGCCAGCATCTGCTCCTTTTCCTCAGGGCTCATGCGCTCCAGTTGCAGGCGCGCCTGGGCAATTTTGAGCAACTGCCCGCGGTTTGCCTCGCTGGCCTGCAATGCCTCGGCCAGCCCCGCCACTGTGGGGTGCTCGAAGACCAGCGCCGGCGCCACTTCACAGTTCAACAACTTACGGATCCCAGCCACCAGCTTGATGATCAGCAGCGAATGGCCGCCGGCAGCGAAGAAGTCGGTGTGGATACCGATGCTGTCGCGCCCGAGCAACTGCGCCATGCGCTGGGCCAGCAACGCCTGCAATGCGTCCTGTGGGGCATCCTGCTGGCCGCCCTGCTGCGGCAGCTGCAGCAGCTGCAGCAGCGCGCGACGGTCGAGCTTGCCGTTGGCCAGGCGCGGCAGGCTCGGCAGGCAACGCAGCTGCGTCGGTACCATGGCCGCTGGCAGGCACTCGGCCAGCCGCGCACGCAGCGAGGCTTCATCGAGCCCTTCGGCTTCGCCGTGCACGGCGTAGCAAGCCAGCAGTTCCAGTTGCCCGGGCTGGGTTTCGATCGCCAGCACCGCCCCCTGGGCGACCCCGTCGATCTCCAGCAGGCGCGCTTCCACTTCGGCCAACTCGACACGGAACCCGCGAATCTTCACCTGGTGATCCTGCCGCCCCTGCAGCAGGATGCTGCCATCGGCCTGGTAACGGGCCAGGTCACCGCTGCGGTACAGGCGCTCGCCGGCTTGCAATGGGTTGTCGATAAAGCGCGACGCCCCCTGCTCGTCCCCCAGATAGCCCCGGCACAACTGGCGCCCGGCCACATGCAGTTCACCCAGCTCACCCACGCCCGCCAGTTGCCCTGCAGGCGTCAGCAAGTAAACGCGGTTGCCGGCCAGCACCTGGCCCAGGCTCGCCATCGGCGCCTCGGCCCGCAGTGGCTGGACCAGCACGCCGACGGTGGCCTCGGTCGGGCCATAGTGGTTGAACACCCGAGCCTGAGGCGCCAGCCGTGCGATGCGCGCCAGCAACTGCGCACTCGGCGCTTCGCCGCCCAGTACCAGGGTCGCTGGCAGGCTGGGCTGCGCGCTGTCGAGCAGCGCCGCCAGGTGCGACGGCACGATCTTCAGGCAATCGATACCTTCGTTGCGCACGAACGCGGCAAAGGCCGCCGGGTCCTGCATCACTGCGTCGCTGGCAACGTGCAAGGTGGCGCCAACCTGCAAGGCGCCGAACAGGCTGGTATGACCGAGGTCAGCCGCCACCGTGGCGCTGAACGCAAAGTGCCTGCAGGCCGAAAGGTCCAAGGCCTGCTCAGCGGCCTGCAGGTACCCGGCCAGTTGCCCGTGTTCGATGACCACCCCCTTGGGCTCACCGGTGGAACCCGAGGTGAACAGCACATAGGCCGCCGTATTGGCCGTGAGCGCTTGCGCCTCGAACGGCGCAGAGGTGTCCGCCAACTGCTCGAACAGCGTGGCATCGATCTGCAACTGCGCGCCGGCCAGGCGGCTGACCTGCTCGCGTCGCGCTGCGGGCCAGAGCGGGTCCAGCGGCAGGTATGCAGCGCCGCACTTCCAGCAGGCCAGCACCGCCGCCAGCCAGTGCACCGAGCGCGGCAGGGCCAGGCCGACAACGCTGGCGCTGCCAACGCCCTGGGCCTGCAGGTGCGCGGCCAGCGCAGTGGCCAGCTGGTCGAGTTGCTGCCAGCTCCACCCCTGCCCTTGCTCGATGATCGCCAGCGCCTGGGGCTGTTCGCGCAGCCAGCGGGCGACCCGTTCCGGCAGCAGTTCGGTGACCGCTGGCAGTGCAGCCTGGGCGTTACGCTCAAGCACCAGGCGACGCTGTTGCTCACCGACAAGGCCCAGGCTGGCCAAGGCCGCGTCTGGTGTCTGAGCGATGCTTGCCAGCAGCGTTACGTACTGCTCGAGCAGTAGCTGCGCCAGTGCCGGGCTATGCCACGAGGCCCAGTACTGCAACAGCGCCTGTGGCGCTGCGCGGTCGCTGTCGACTTGCAGCAGCAGGTCGGGGCCGACCCTCGGCGCGTCCATGCCCACTACCTGCCAACCCCCGGCCAGCGGCGGGCAGGCGGGGATCAGGCGAAAACCGATGGCGGCAGGCTCCAGCGCGGGCGTGTGCTCGGGGGTGAAGTATTCCTGCCAAACTGCATGCTGCTCCAACTGCGCGGCCAGGCCGTGCAGCCAGGTACGCAGTGGCAGCTCGGCCTGGTAGTCGACAAGCACCGGCAGCTGCTTGTGATACACCCCTGCGCTGTCGGCGAAATAGGCGTAGTCGCCGCGGCTGTCGTGGCACCAGTTCACCACCTGCGCAGGCTGACCATCGAGCCGCGCCAGCAGCAGCCACCAGGCTGCCTGCAACACCATGTCCAAGGGCAGGCCAAGGCCGGCCAGGTGCTGCACAACGGCCGGGTCAAGCGCGGCGCGGGCCTGCGCGCGCTCACCGCGCGGGCTGCCTTGCGGGGGGCGCCAGGGCAGTTGCTGGGCGCTTGCAGGCTTGCCGTTCAGCGCGTTCCAGTAGCTGCGCGCAGTGCTGGCGTCTTCATCCACCACCACCTCGCTGCGCCACTGCAGGTACTGTTCGAAATCGCCGTCTTCGGCTGTTTTCAGTGCGCCCTGGCAGATCGCCGCAAGGCTTGCAGCCAGGGCCGGCAGGCTGGCAGCGTCAACCAGCGCAGCGAGCACACCAAGTACCAACTGGCAGCGCCCCTCGGCCTGCTCGCACACCAGCACGGCGACGCCCGCCCCGGCCTGCACCTCCACCTCACGCTCGAACCAGGCCTGGCGGCCGGCGGTATCGCCCGCCGCCAGCCACGTCAGGTCCACCGCTGCCGCCTCGCGCTGAAAAAACTGACGCAGGCCGCGATAACCTGCGGCTTGGCCGATGCGCAGGCGCAGCGCGTCGTGCTGGCCCTGCCACAGCTGCAGGGCAGCCCGCAGTGCGGCGGGCGCCGGCACGCTGTCGAGCTGCAAGGTAATGCAGTGCGCCGCGTCCTGCCAGCGGCCAGGCAGTGCAGTCAGCTCGAGCACCTGCATGGGCAACAACGGCAGGCCGCTCGATTCAACGGTGATGTTCATGCTTGCACTCCTGTGCGGTTCAAGGTGAGGGTTTCAAGGTCGGCACGTTGCATCATGTCGCCCATGGCGACGACGATCTTGCGTGGCCCCTGGAACGGGTCGCGGGCATGTGCGGCCAGCATGTTGTCGAGCAGGATCACATCACCGGCCTGCCAGTCGAAACGCACCGCGCACGCCTCGTACAGCTCACCGATCAACGCCATGTCGGCGTCTTCGATCGGGCTGCCATCGCCGTAGTACACCTGACGCGGCATGCGCTCCAGGCCATACAGCGCCAACAAGTCCTCGCGCACGTCGGCATCCAGGCAGAACACGTGGTGCAGCTGCACCTGGTTGAAGAAACTCTTCTCACCGCTGACCGGGTGCTCGATCACCGCCGGGCAAGGCGTGCGGATCTGCAGTTCGTCGTTGTCCAGCCAGCGCCACTGGATACCCGACGCCTGGCAACGGCGCTCGACATCCGCACGCGAGTCGGTCTTGAAAAAATGCTGCCAGGACACGTCCAGCTTGTCGGTGAAAGTACGTACGTAGAGCAGGCCCTTGTCCTCGAAACGCTGGCGCAGGGGTGCGGGCAGGCGCTGATACATCTGCCGGCAATCGACCACCGGGGTGGCACCGCCAACCGGCGAAGGCAGTTCACAGAAGAACAGCTGTTTGCGCGGCCAGCGGTCCTGGTGGGCACTTTCGTTGTGGAAGAGGATCATCTTCTGCTCCGGATACGGCGTAGAGCGGTAGGTGTTCTTGCCGCCTTCCTTCTTAGGCAGGTCACCGTACTGGCCGTACAGCCCAGGCTGCACAGCCTCGGCGAAGGCCTCGAAGTCCTGCGGGGTCTGCAAGCCGAAACCGCGAAACAGAATGCCGCCATGAGCTACCAGTTTGCGTTCGATCTCGGCACGGTGCTTCACCACCCAGTCGGTCAGGCTCACGCCGGGATCGACCGGTTCGATCAGCAACGGAAACGCCTGCCCCGGCACCATCGCAGCCTCGCGCACTGCGCTGGCCGGCCGGGTTGGCGTGCCGGCGCCGCGCTTGAGGAAACTGCCCAGCTTGTCTTTTTTGGGTTGCCCGCCGGCGGCGGCAGGCGCCGCCACGATTTCACTGTGAAGCGCCATAGTGATCTCTCTCAGTTGGATGTGTGGGTTGCCCAGCACCTGGCCCAGGATGTCCAGCCAGCCACGCAGCAGTGCCTGGACCCGTTCTGCCTTGAACAGCTGTGTGGCGTACTGCCAGGTGACGCGCCAGCCGTCCGCGACCGGGTCGATGAACAGCCCCATGTCGAATTTCGAATAGCCGCCCGCCTGCGGCAGCACCTGCACACTCAGGTCGGCCAGGCCGCCATGCGCCAGCGGCATGTCGTTCATCACGAACAGCACCTGCACCAGCGGGTTCATGCCTGGGTGGCGCGGCGCGCCAGCAGCCTCGACGATCAGGTCGAACGGCAGTGCCTGCTGCTCGCTGGCATCGAGCAAGGTGGTGCGGGTGCGCGCCAGCCACGCGGCGAAGTCCAGTTGTTCGTCCAGTTGCGAGCGCAGTGGCAGGACATTGACGAAGAAGCCGATCAGCGCCTCAAGGTCGGGGTGTTCGCGGCCTGCAACATCCGCCCCGAGCAGCAGGTCGTGCTGGCCGCTGGCGCGGTGCATCAGCAGCTGGAACGCCGCCAGCAGCAGCATGTAGGGGGTCACGCCCAATTGCGCGGCCCGTTCGCGTACCGCCACGACCGTAGCCGGCGGCAGCTCGTGATAGAGGTTCTCCCCCGCCTGGGACGCCTTGGCCGGGCGCGGCAAGTCAGTGGGTAACTGCAAGCGCCCGCTGCTACCGTGCAAGGCCGTGCGCCACCACTGCGCCGGGGCCTGCAGCAGCCCGGCACGCTCGCGCTCGGCCTGCCATAGCGCATAGTCGGAGTACTGCAGCACCAGCGGCGCCAGCACGGGCGCCTGGCCACGGGCAAGGGCGCTGTAGCTGGCGATCAGTTCGTTGACCATCAGCGCCATCGACCAACCATCGGAAATGATGTGATGCATGTTGAGCAGCAGCACATGGGCGTCGCCGGACAGGCGCAGCAGGCGTGCACGCAGCATCGGCGCCTGGTCCAGGGGCACCGGCTGACGCACGTTGGCCAGTTGCGCTTCAAGCACGCGCAGCTGTTGCTCGGCGGCAGCCAAAAGGCTCAGGTCGTCCACTGGCAGGTCCAGGTCGACCGCCGCCTGGATCACCAGCAGCGGTTCACCTTCGTCGTCACAGGCCACCGCGCTGCGCAGCACTTCGTGGCGCTGCACCAGCACCTGTAATGCCTGCTTCAGGCATGCGGGCTGCAACGGCCCGTCCAGGCGCAGGCCCAGCGGCATGCCGTACGCCCCGCCACCCTGGGCAAACTGTTCGGCAATCCACAACCGGCGCTGGGCCAGCGACAGCGGTGCGCTGGCCTTGACGCCCAGTGCGCGCAGTTGCGGGCCGGTATCGCTTACCGGCTGCGCCTGGCGCAGGCGCTGAGCGAAATCACACAAGCGCGGGGCGCTGAACAGGTCGCGTACACCGACCCCAGTGTGGCCGTCGCGGTGCAGCCGCGCCACCACCTGCGTGGCCAGCAGTGAGTGGCCACCAGCCTCGAAGAAGTGCTCGAAACGGCCCACTTCGCGCCTGCCCAGCACACTGGCCCAGGCCTGGGCGACCTCGCGTTCGAGCGCATCCAGGGGCGCACTGAACGCTGCTTCAGAGGTGTCGACCTCGATCGACGGCAATGCCTTGCGGTCGACCTTGCCGTTGGGGTTCAGCGGCAAACTGTCGAGCAGTTGCAGGCGTGACGGCACCATGTAGGGCGGCAGCACGGCGCGCAGCGCGTCGAGAATGCGCTGACGCAGCCCGGCATCGGCCTGCGAACCGCTGACCGGTACCAGCCAGGCGGCCAGGTACAGGTCGGCACCTTGACCGCCCGGCATCACCACGGCCTCGCGCACCTCAGGCAGGGCCAGCAGGCAGGCTTCGACTTCACCGGGCTCGACGCGGAAACCGCGGATTTTCACCTGGTGGTCCAGGCGGCCGATGAACACCAGCTCGCCATTGGCCTGCTGCCGCACCAGGTCACCACTGCGGTACAGGCGGCCCCCGCCGACCGTGTCGTAGGGGTCGGGCACGAAACGTTCAGCGGTCAGCGCCGCCTGGCCAAAGTAACCACGCGCCAGGCATGGGCCGCCGATATACAGCTCGCCGTCAGTGCCGGTATCGAGCAGTTGCAAGGCTGCATCGAGCAGGTAAGCGGTACGCCCCGGCACCGGCGTTCCGATCGGCGCATAGCCGGTGTCGATGCGGGTAGACCCGTCGGCCTGCCACAGCAGCGGGGTGATCACTGTTTCGGTAGGGCCGTAGCCGTTGACGATACGCTGCGGCTGCAAGTGGGCCTGGATTCGCTCGAAGCCTTCACGCGCCAGCGCCTCCCCGGCCACGTTCATGCAGCGCACCGGCAGTGCCCGGCCCTGCTGATGCGCCCACTCGGCCAGCTGACAGGCGTACTGGGTGGGGAAGTAGACCACGCTGGCGCGCTCGCGCTCGATCACCTCGAATGCCTGGGCCGCGGTCCAGATCTCATCGCCACGCACGATGCAGCAGGCGCCCTGGCTCAACGGCAACAGCCACTGCTCAGTGCCCCAGTCGAAGTTGATCGACGCGAAGTGCACGAAGCGGTCCTGCGCCGTCACCTGGTACTGGCCGACCATGGTCGCGATGTGCGCGGCGATGGCGCCATGGGTCAGGGCCACACCCTTGGGGCGACCGGTGGAGCCGGAGGTGTAGATCAACCCCAACAGGTTGTCGGCGGTGGCTCGCGGCGCAGGGTTATCGTCCTGCGGCGCCAGGGGCTGGTCCAGCCACAACCACTGGGCCGTGCCTGCCAGCGCCAGTGGCTGCGCGGCGCTACGGGTGCCCAGCACCAGCCTGACGGCGCTGTCGTCGAGCATGTCCTGCAGACGCTGACGCGGGTATTGCGGGTCCAGCGGCACGTAGCCGGCACCGGCCTTGAGGATCGCCAACAGGCCGACAACCATCGCCAGGCCTCGCTCGCTGCACAGCCCTACCAGGTCCTCGGGGCCGACACCCCGCGCGATCAACTGTTGCGCCCAGGCGTTGGCCAAGCCGTTGAGCTGGCCGTATTCCAGCGTACCGTCCTCGGCAACCACCGCAACGGCGCGCGGGTTGTGCGCCGCCTGGGCCTCGATCAGCTGGTGCACGCCCAGTGCCGGAACACTGCCGTCAGCGGCCTGCCATTGACCCTGGCAACGCTGACGGCTGGCGGCATCCAGCAGGCTCAGCTCAGCCAGGCATGGGTTACCCGCGCCAGCGATCGCCTGCAACAGGTGGCCAAACTGGCCAGCCAGGCGCTGCACGTCGGCCAGGCTGAAAGCGTCGTGGCGCAAGCGATAGTCGACCTGCAACTGCTCACCCATGCCCACTGACAGGGTCAGGGCGTAGTGGGGTTGCTCGTGGCTGGCCGGCACACCGAAGCGCGGCCCGTCACCGCCACCTTGCAGCACCTCGGCCACGGGGTAGTTCTCGAATGCCAGCAAGGTGTCGAACAGTGCCTCGCCAGCCCTGCCCGCCCAGCGCTGGATGTCGGCCAGTGGCGTGTATTCGTGCTCGCGCAGTGCCAGGTTGCTGGCCTGCAGCTGTTGCAGCCAGTCGTCCAGGCGCTGCTCAAGGCGCGGGGCGGCCACCAACGGCACGGTGTTGATGAACAGCCCCAGTTGCGCCTCGATGCCCGGCAACTGAGAAGGCCGCCCCGATACCGAAACACCGACGCAGACGGTGTCCTGACGGCAGTGCCGTTGCAGCAGCAAGAGCCAGGCCGCCTGCACCAATGTATTGACGGTAACCTTGCGCGCCCGCGCCGCCGCCTTGATCTGCGCCGATGCAGCGCTGCCAAGGCGTTGCTGCCACAGGCCGTAGCCGGCCGCTTCAACGCTGCGGCGCTGGCTGGCGAGCAGTGTTGGCGCCTGCATGCCCTGCAGCTGCGCCTGCCAGAACGACTGGTCCTGCTGGCGGTCACGCGTGGCCAGCCAGGCCAGGTAGGTACGTGGATGCGCAGGTGCCTGGCGGGGTGCCTGGCCACGGTAGCGTTGCATCACTTCAGCCAGCAACCGGGCATGGCTCCAGCCATCGAGCAGCAGGTGGTGATGGGTGTAGATCATGTGCCAGCGCTGTTCGCCCAGGCGCACCAGGGTGATGCCCAGCAAGGGCGCCTGATCAGTCGCGGCCATGGCCAGGCGCTGCTGCTCGGCCAGGATTTGCAGGTAGTCGGCCGACGCGGCCTGGTCGCGCCAGTCGAGCTGGCTGAACGGCAGCTGCAACTGGCGGCGGATCACCTGCACGGGTTGCTGCACGTCGACCGGCCAGTGAAAGCTGGCACGCAGCCCCGCGTGGGTGTCCAGCGCCCCCTGCCAGGCGGCCTGGAAGCGTTGCGGGTCGAGCTGGTCGATATCCAGGCGCAACTGGTTGATGTAGTCGCCGGCGGCGGCCGCATGCAGGCAGTGGAACAGCAGGCCCTGTTGCAAGGGAGACAGCGGCAGGATGTCCTCGACCTGGGCCAGGTCCACTGCCAGGGCGGCGAGCCCGGTGCTGTCCAGGTTGCTCAGCGGGAAGTCCGACGGCGTGGCACTGGCAACCCCCGGTTGCAGGCAGTGATCGACCAAGGCGCGTAGCTGGCTGGCGAAATCGCTGGCCAGGGCATCGATGGTGACCTCGTCGTACATCGCCTGGCTGTAGCCGAAACTGATGCCCAGCTCGCCCTGGTAGACCTGCCCCTCCACGCTCAGCCAGTTGGCCAGCGGCGCGTCGCCATCCTGCCCCTGCCCGGCCCCCTGAGGGTCGGGCTGCCACAGCGCACCCTTCTCGAACTGGCTGTCGAACTGGCCCAGGTAGTTGAACGTCACCCGCGGTTGCGCCTGGCGCGCCAGTTGCTCGCGTTGCGCCGGTGTGCCCAGATAACGCAGCACCCCATAGCCCAGGCCACGCTGGGGTACGGCGCGCAGTTGTTCCTTGATGGCCGCGATGCAGGCACCGGGCTGTGCTTGCGGACGCAAGGCGACCGGATACAGGCTGGTGAACCAGCCCACGGTACGCGTCAGGTCGATATCCTCGAACAGCTCCTCACGGCCATGCCCTTCGAGCTGCACCAGTACCTGCTGATTGCCGCTCCAGTTGCACAGGGCACGGGCAAGGGCCGCCAGCAGCAGGTCGTTGACCTGCGTACGGTAGGCGCTCGGCGCCTGTTGCAGCAGGGCCTGGGTAATGGCCGGCGGGAAACTGACCCGTACCTTGCGCTCATCCGCCACGCGCGTCTGCGTTACCGCACGGTCACGTGGCAGGGCCTGCGCCCCGGCCTCGCCAAGTGCCAGCCAGTAATCGAGCTGCCCCGCACAGGCGTCGGCATGCCCGGCCAGGCGCTCGGCCCAGGCCTGGTAGCTGCTGGTCCGGGCAGGCAACGGCTGGCCCAGGCAGGCACGTTGCAGGTCTTCGAGCAGGATGCGCCAGGAAACGCCGTCGACCACCAGATGGTGGATCACCAGCAGCACGCGCTGACTGCCGTCGGCCATGGCCACCAGCATCGCCGCCAGCAGTGGCCCCTGATCGAGCCGCAGGCTGCGCTGGGCCTCATCGCACAATGCAGCCAGCGCTTGCTCGCTGCCTGCCTGGCGGTGCCAGAGCTGCGGCACGCCAGCGGAGGCCGGCGCGTGTTGCTGCTGCCATTGGCCATCAGCCTGGGTGAAGCGCAGGCGCAAGGCGTCGTGCTGCGCCACCACCTGAGCCAGGGCCTGCTGCAGCTGCGCCGCTTGCAGCGGTTCGCGGGGCACCAGCAGCACGGCCTGGTTCCAGTGCTGGCGCACCGGCATGGGCGTGTCGAAAAACTGCAGCTGCACCGGGGTCAGGCGTGCCTCGCCCTCAGCCGGGCGCTGGTCGGCCTGGCGACTGTCCACGCTGCCCGCAGCCTGGGCCAGGGTGCGCAGCGTCTGGTGCTGGAACAGGTCACGCGGACTCAGCGCCAGCCCGGCCTGACGGGCGCGGCTGACGACCTGGATAGCAATGATCGAGTCGCCACCAAGCTCGAAGAAGTTGTCGTCCAGGCCCACCTGGGCGATGCCCAGCACTTCGCACCAGACCTTTGCCAGCTGGCGCTCGGCCGCGCTCTGAGGCGCAACATGGGTACCCTGTGCCCCGGCCTCGGGCTGTGGCAGGGCCTTGCGATCGAGCTTGCCGTTGGGTGTCAGCGGCAGGCCGTCCAGTGGCATCAGCTGGCTGGGCACCATGAATTCGGGCAGGCTTTGCAGCAGCCAGTCCTTGAGCTGCCCTTGCCAGCCCTCAGGCGTTGCATTGAGCACCAGGTAAGCCACCAACCGGCGACCATCGAGGGCCAGCACCACGCACTCGCGTACCAGCGCATGCTCGGCCAGACGCGCCTCGATCTCACCCAACTCGATGCGCAAACCACGGATTTTCACCTGGTGATCGAAGCGCCCCAGGTACTCGATCACACCGTCGGCACGCTGGCGCACACGGTCACCGGTACGGTACAGGCGCTCGCCGGTGCCGAACGGGTCGGCGACGAAGCGCTCGGCCGTCAGCCCTGGGCGGCGGTGGTAGCCGCGCGCCAGGCCCACCCCGCCCAGGTACAACTCACCGGCCACACCGACAGCGACGAGCTCAAGGCCGGCGTCGAGCACATAGGTGCGGATATTGGCGATCGGCTGGCCGATAGGCACGCTGTCCTTGCCCTCTTCGACGCAGGTCCAGTGGGTGACATCGATGGCAGCCTCGGTGGGGCCATAAAGGTTGTAAAGCCCCGCTGCAGGCAAACGCGCGAACACCTGGCGCTGGGCGTCCACAGGCAGCGCTTCGCCACTGCAGACGATGCGCGACAGGGTGCTGCAGGCGTGCACACCGGGCTCATGGATGAAGGCCTGCAGCATCGAAGGCACGAAGTGCAGCGTGGTCACCCGGTAGTGCTCGATGGCGCGGATCAGGCGTTGCGGATCGCGGTGCTCGCCCGGCGCCGCGATGGCCAGGCGGGCGCCGGTCATCAACGGCCAGAAGAACTCCCACACCGACACGTCGAAGCTGAACGGGGTTTTCTGCAGCACCGTATCGCTGGCGTCCAGGCCATAGGCTTGCTGCATCCAGCACAGGCGGTTGGTCAGCGCCTGGTGGCTGTTACCCGCGCCCTTCGGGCGCCCCGTAGAGCCGGAGGTATAAATGACATAGGCCAGCTGCGTCGGCTCGACCTTGAGACCCGGGGTGCTGTCCGGCATCGTGTCCAGCACCAGGGTGTCGAGCGCCACGCACTGCACACCGTGCGGCAGCGGCAGGCTGTCGAGCAGCGCCTGCTGGGTCAGCAGCAGGCCGATGCCGCTGTCCTCGATCATGTAGGCCAGGCGCTCCTCAGGGTACTCCGGGTCCAGGGGCACATAGGCCGCACCGGCCTTGAGGATCGCCAGCAAGGCAACGACCATCTCGATGCTGCGCTGAGCCGCGACCCCGACCAGGCTGTCGCTGCCCACACCTTGACCACGCAGGTAATGGGCCAGGCGATTGGCCTGGGCATCGAGCTCGGCGTAGCTGAGCAGGCTGTCGGCGAACAGCAGTGCCGGCGCGTGCGGGGTGCGCTGCGCCTGAGCCTCGATCAGCTCATGCACGCCATACTGCAGCGGGTAGCTGGCAGCCGTGGCGTTCCAGTCCTGCAGCACCCGTTGGCGGGTGGCCTGGTCGAGCATGGGCAGTTGCCATAGCGGACGTGCAGGGTCAGCCACCAACTCACGCAGCACGGTGAGCCAGTGCCCCGCCATGCGCTCGATGGTCGCCGCATCGAACAGGTCGGTCGCGTAAGTGAACGCAGCGCGCAGCACGCCACCCTGCTCGTACGTGTCCAGGCTCAGATCGAACTGGGTGGTGCGGCTGCGCCACTCCAGTGCGGACAGCTCCAGGCCAGAGCCCAGCGTGACCGCAGCCAGGTCGGCCACCTGCGGCTGGTGGTTGTACATCACCTGGAACAACGGCGCGTGGCTCAGGTTGCGCTCCACCTTCAACGCATCGACCAGGCGCTCGAAGGGCAGGTCCTGATGAGCCTGGGCGCCCAGCACGGTTTGCCGCACTGCCTGCAAATAGGCCAGTGCGTCAGCTTGGGCATCCGGTTGCAGGCGCAATACCTGGGTGTTGACGAACAGGCCGATCAGCCCCTCGACTTCTGCGCGATTGCGGTTGGCCACCGGGCTGCCGATGCGCAGGTCGCACTGGCCGGTGTAACGCTGCAGCAGCACGCCGAAAGCACCGAGCAGAACCATGAACAGCGTCAGGTTGTGCTGCGCCGCAAAACTGCGCAATTGCTGAGCAAGCGCCGTGTCCACCACCAGCTCCTGGCGGCTGCCTTTGAAACTTGGCGCGGCCGGGCGTGGGCGGTCGAGCGGCAACTCCAGCACCGGCTGCTCTTCACCCAACGTGGCTTGCCAGTAGGCCAGCTGGCGTTCGAGTTCGCCGGCTTCAAGCCAGCGCCGCTGCCACAGGGCGTAATCGACATACTGGATCGGCAGCGCCGGCAGTTGCGGCTGTGTGCCAGCGGCGCAGGCGTCATAGCAGCGGCTGAATTCGTCGATCAGCACATTCATCGACCAACCGTCAGCGACGATGTGGTGCAAGGTGAGCAGCAACACGTGGTCCTGCTCAGCCAGTTGCAGCAGGCGGATGCGCAGCAACGGGCCATGCTCCAGGTCGAAGGGGCACAGCGACTCGGCCTCGACCTCGGCTTGCACCCGTGCCTGGCGGGCGTCTTCGGCCAGCTCGCGCAGGTCCAGGCGCTGGATCTGCGGCGCGCCCGGGCGGTGCACCTGGCACAGGCGCTCATCGGCCTGCTGCTGGAACACACAGCTCAGGCTCTGGTGACGTTCGATCAGGTGGCTGAACGCCTGCTGCAAGGCGGCCTCGTCAAGTGCTCCCTTGAGGCGGACCGCACCTGGCAGGTTATAGGCACCGCTGTGCGGATCCAGCTGCCAGAGCACCCACATGCGTTGCTGGGCGAACGAGGGTGCAAGACGGTCGTCAGCCCCAACCCCGGCCGGAATAGGGAACTGGGAAAAGTCGATGCCCTCTCTGGCCAGGGTTTCAAGGAACAGGCGGCGCTTTTCCAGCGGCAATTCAATGAAACGGCGGGCCAGTTGCAGGGACTTTTCGGGATTCATCAGCTTGCTTTCCGTACGAGTGGGGTACCACGGGCAGTGCCCGGCTATCCCTACGAAACGGATACAACCTGCAAAAAATTAACACCGCCAACCCCCTGGCCAGCGCCGGGCGGCGCGCTAAATTTCGCAGCCCGCCCTTCGTTCCGTTCTCACACCCCTCCCCCCACGAAGAGGCTGCGCCGTGGAACTGCAACCTTTGCTGAGCAAGCTGTTCGCCAATGCCGGTGCCGTCGGCGTCGAAGGCACCTTCCAATTCATCTTCGGCCCGCAGCAGGCCTACTGGTGCGAAGCTGGTACCCAGCCGCGCACCGAGGCCGGTCGGCATGCCACGCCGGATGTCACCATCGAAGTCACCCAGCAAGACCTGCTGGGCATCATGGCCGGCAGCGCCAACGTCGAAGAGCTGTTTGCTGGCGGCCGGCTGAAAATCGGCGGCAACCTGGGCCTGGCCACTTTGCTTCCGCAAATCATCGACCTGGCGCGCAAGGGGGTGACGGCGCAGAAGACCGACATGAACCAGCGCCATGTCACGCCACCGCGCTACAGCGAACGTGTGTCGGCCAGCCTGCCACAGCTGACCGAGGTAGAAAGAATCCCCGCCGCGCAGCTGGATGCCGAGCGCTTCCAGCGCAACTTCCTGCCGTACGGCACACCGGTGGTGATCAGTGACGCCCTGGGTGAGTGGAAGCTGTTCAACCTCGAGCGCCAGGCTTCGCTGGAGCACTTCGCCGAACTGCAGGGCATCACCCGCCATGGCGACTATGTGAAGAAGACCTTCTCCACCGAGCGCGACTTTCGCTCCACTTCCATGGCAGATTTCATCAACTCGCTGGACAACCCGCAGCCACGCACCGGCAACGGCGAGCCACCGGCTTACATGGGCAACAACATCGTGCCTGCGCAGTTGCTTGAGCTGATCCAGTACCCGCCCTACTTCGAGCGCTCGCTGTACATCGCACCGCGCATCTGGATCGGCCCCAAAGGCACCCTCACCCCTTTGCACCGCGACGATGCCGACAACCTGTTCGCCCAGGTGTGGGGGGACAAGTCGTTCATCCTGGCAGCGCCGCACCATCGCCCGGCACTCGGCACCTGGTCGACCTCACCCAAGGGCGGCCTGGACGGGTGCGACTTCAACCCCGATGCACCGGATTACCAGCGCTTCCCTGACGCGCGCGGGGTGACCTTCCTGCGGGTGCTGCTGCAAGCCGGCGACCTGTTGTTCCTGCCCGAAGGCTGGTTTCACCAAGTGGAGTCGGTGTCGACATCGCTGTCGGTGAATTTCTGGGTCAACTCCGGGCGCGGCTGGTAAGCGGCACAGGACGCGACAGGCATGCCGCGCCAACTCCCGTGGCAGCGGGCTTGCCGAGAAATGGGGCGCAACGCGCCCCCTCGTGAGCTCAGACCGCCGCAGCCAGTGCCTCGGCAAAGCGCTGCGCCACGTCATCGATCTGCTGCGCGCTGATGATCAGCGGCGGCAGGAAGCGCACCACCGCACCGTGGCGCCCACCCAACTCCAGAATGAGCCCGCGTTTGAGGCATTCGCGCTGTACCTTGGGTGCCAGTTCGCGATTGGCCGGTGGGTGGCCCAGCACGTCGCGCGGGCCTTGCACATCGACCAGTTCGACCCCGAGCATCAGGCCACGCCCACGGATATCGCCCAACTGCGGATAGTCGCGTTGCAGCCGCTGCAGGTGATCACGCAGGCGCTGGCCCATGGCCTGGGCATGCTCGGCCAGCCGATGCTCGACCAGGTAATTGATCACCGCCGAACCCGCCGCCATGGCCATCTGGTTGCCACGGAAGGTGCCGGCATGGGCGCCCGGCTTCCAGGTGTCGAGCCAGTCGCGGTACACCACCACCGCCAGCGGCAGGCTGCCACCAATGGCTTTGGACAGGGTGACCACATCCGGCACGATGCCAGCGTGCTCGAAGGCGAACATCCGCCCGGTACGGGCAAAACCGCTCTGAATCTCATCGACGATCAGTGCAACACCGGCTTGCTCGGTGATGCGGCGCACCCCCTTGAGCCATTCGACATCGGCAGGAATCACCCCGCCTTCGCCCTGCACCACCTCCAGGATCACGGCAGCGGGCAGCGGCACGCCGCTTTCAGGGTCGAGCAGCAGGTTCTCCAGGTAATGCAGGTTGGCCTTGACCCCGGCTTCGCCACCCAGGCCGAACGGGCATCGGTAGTCGTAGGGGTACGGCATGAACTGCACCCCGTTGCCCAGCAAGGCACCCAGCGGCTGCTTGGGGCCATGGCTGCCCATCAGGCTCAGCGCGCCCTGACTCATGCCATGGTAGGCGCCCTGGAAGGCCAGCACGGTGCTGCGCCCGGTGGCGCTGCGCACCAGCTTGAGCGCTGCCTCCACGGCGTCGGTCCCGGTCGGGCCGCAGAACTGCACCTTGGCTTCACGGCGCAATGCTTCGGGCAGGATGCCGAACAGGTCCTGAACGAAGCGGTCCTTGACCGGCGTGGTCAGGTCGAGTGTGTGCAAGGGTATTTCATCGGCCAGTACACGCTGGATGGCCTCGATCACCACCGGGTGATTGTGGCCCAGGGCCAAGGTGCCGGCGCCCGCCAGGCAGTCGATGAACTGCCTGCCCTCGACATCTTCGACATGGATGCCACGGGCGCGCTTGAGTGCCAGCGGGATGCGCCGCGGATAGCTGCGGGCGTTGGATTCCTGTTGCTGCTGGCGTTGCAGCAGGGGCGACTCGGTGAACTCGTACAGCGGTTGCGGCGCACTGGCCGGCGGGACCTGGGCAAGGCTGGAAGCAGTCGACATGGGTAAATCCTCGCAAGCAAGCGAATGTGCGGGTAGTTGTCGCTTGGAAAACGCTTGGCTGGGGGGAGGATTTAGCGCTTGTTATGGGATTTTTTGGGGTCTGTACCGGCGATGGGGCCGGTACAGGCGGCGAAGATCAAGCCCCCGAGCGCGCCGGCACTTGCAGCACCACCCGCAAGCCATCGCTCTGGCTGTCGAAGCGCAAGCTGCCGGCACAGCGCTGCACGATCGCCTGGACAATCGCCAACCCCAGCCCGCAGCCACCGCTCTGGCCGTTGCGCCAGAAGCGCTCGGTCAAGTGCTGCAGGTCATCAGCGGCAATACCAGGCCCATGGTCGCGCACCATGAAACCAATCTGCCCGTCGGCCATCTGCACCTCCAGTTCCACTTCAGTATCACCGCCATGGCGCAGGGCGTTGTCCAGCAGATTGCGCAGCGCCGCCACCGCCAGCGGGGCCGGCATGCCGAGGTAGATCTGCGTGGCCTGCTCGGGCAGGCGCAGAACGATGCGCCGGTTGTCACCCCCACCGGCATCCTGCACGGCCTGCCGGGCGACCTGTTCGGCGCTGCACTGCACGCCATCTTCGAACGACAGGCTGCCTTCGACCCGCGCCAGCAGCAGCAGCTGTTCCAGGGTCCGGTGCATGCGGTCGGTGCCCTGTTCTGCATGTTCCAGCGCCTGTTCACGCACTGCGCCATCGGTCATGCGGGCCACCTGCAGGTGGGTCTTGATCGCCGTCAGCGGGCTGCGCAGTTCATGCGCGGCGTCGTCGGTCAGCCGCCGTTCGCGCTCAAGGGTCTGGGCGATGCGCAGAAACAGCTGGTTCTGGGTGTCGAGCAAAGGTTGCAACTCACTGGGCAAGCCCGCCACCTGCAACGGCTCAACGCTGTCGGCACGCCGCCTGCGCAAGGCGTCACGCATGCGATTGAGCGGCTCCAGGCCTTTGCCCAGGCCGATCCACACCAGCCCCAGGCTGCCGAGCAAGGCCATCAGCACCGGCGCCGAAGCTGCCAGCAGGATCGACTGGTTAAGTGCCTCGCGCTCCATGTGACGGTCGGCAGTGGTGATGCGCACATCGCCATGGTTGTAGGTGAAGGTACGCCACAGTGCACCGTCGATGGTCTGGTCGCGGAAGCCGCTTTGTTCATCGTCCATGCCCCCATCATGCTTGTGGTTGCTGGCAAGAATCTCGCCGCGCAGCGAACTTACCTGGCAGGCCATGCCGTCGGGCACGGTGAACTGGTCGGCGGAAAAGTGCGCCTCTTCGCCCTTGGCGGTCAGCGGCTTGGGCAACTGGTCGATCAGCCCGGCAACCATGCGCGCCGAAGCCACCAGGCGCTGGTCGAGGGAGAACATCATCTGCTGGCGCAGGTCGCGCAGCATCCAGGCAGCAGCGAGCACCCAAATGATGATGAACGCGCTGCCCAGAATCAGGCTCAGGCGTACCCGCAGGCTCATGATGCGGCTTCCTCTGGCGCCTGCGCCGGGCCAAGGCGGTAGCCCAGGCCGCGCACGGTCTCGACGATGCTGTTGCCAAGCTTGCGGCGCAAGTGATGGATATGCACGTTGAGGGCGTTGCTTTCGACTTCGTCGCTGAAGCCGTACACGCAGTCCTTGAGCTGTTCACTGGACAGCACCCGGCCCGGGTTCTGCAGCAGCGCCTGGAGCAAGGCCTGCTCGCGCCGCGACAGGTCGACCGGCTGGCCGGCCAGGGTCGCTTCGCAGCTACTGGGGTCGTAGCGCAGCGGGCCATGCTCGATCACGTTCACCGCCCGCCCGGCAACCCGGCGCAGCAAGGTGTGCAGGCGCGCGGCCAGCTCGCGCAGGTCGAAGGGCTTGAGCAGGTAGTCGTCGGCACCGGCCTGCAGGCCGTCGACCCGATCGGTGACCGCATCGCGCGCGGTGAGCACCAGCACCGGCAGGTCGATGCCCTGCTGACGCAAGCGGCGCAACAGCTTGAGGCCGTCTTCATCGGGCAGGCCGAGGTCAAGGATCATCACGTCGAACTGCGCCGCCTGGAGCATGGCACGGGCGGCACCGGCGTTGGCTACGCGGTCGACGGTCAGGCCTTGGGCGGTGAGGCCGGCGCAGATGCCGCTGGCGATCAGGTCGTCGTCCTCGCAGAGCAGAACGTGCATGGTGGGTGCTCCCGGAGTGGTGTGGCTGGCATTGCACTATTGGGGGATTAAGGGGGGATTATGGGCTTTTTTCCGGTAGCGGGTGTGTCGGTTGTTTGAGGCCCGACGCAAGAATTCTAGCGCCGGTGAGATCGAGTGCCGCCCGCGCTCAGCGGTTTACCGCCTCTGGCCGGTCCACATCCTGCAACACCCCGGCGTCCTGCACTTCAAACCTGATGCAACTCGCCGGGTGTGCCTTCACCACAGAACGCGCCCCTTCATCACCCGTCAGGCGTGAAAGCGCCGGCCAGAAATCGCGCCCGAACAACACGGGGTGCCCCTGTTGGCCGTCATGTTCTGGCAAGACGATCGCAGATGCATCGGCAACCGAAACAAGCTGGCCTAATGTTGCCTGAGCGATCCAGGGCATATCGCCCAACAGAACCGCTACCGCCTGTGCCTCACTGTCGATCAACGACGCAGCCCCAGCCGCCAGGCTATGCCCCATCCCCAACCCGGCATCCGGGCTGGCAATGATCCGGCATGCGCCCGGCAAGCCCAGGTCCTCGCCCCGCTCGCCATCGCGCAGTACCACGCGAACATCGCTGAACACCGAGCAAGCCCGCTCGACGCTATGCACCAGCAAGCTGCGCCCGTCGCCCAACGTGGCCCGGCGCTTGTCGCCACCGAAACGCACGCTGCTGCCCGCCGCCAGCACCAGCGCAACGATACTCACAGCGCCGCCCGCTCGATGCCGTTACGCATGCGCAGAATATCGGCCAGCACTGCCAGGGCGATCTCTGCCGGGGTCTTGCTGCCCAGGTTGAGGCCGATCGGTGCGTGGATGCGCGCCAGCTCGCCGCTGGCCAGGCCACCGATGCGCTGCAGGCGTTCGCGACGCTTGTCGGAGGTGGCCTTCGAGCCCATCACGCCAATGTAAAACGCCTCGGTACGCACTGCTTCAAGCATGGCCAAGTCATCGATTTTGGGATCATGGGTCAATGCAACCACTGCCGTGTCGGCATGGCAACCACCGTTGGCGATGAATTCTGACGGCAACTCGCGACGCACTTCGACGCCGTCCAGCACCACGCCTTCGAGCACCTCGTCACGCGGGTCGCAGAGGATGACTTCAAAACCCAGCCCTTTGCCGAACTCCGCGCAATAATGCGCAACGCTGGAATACCCCGCCAACAGCAGCCGCTGGGCGGCGCCCACACGCAGGCGCACACGGGTGCTATCACGTTCGACCCTTGGGCCCTGGCACGAGTCGTCGCTGAGCCGGCGCGTGCCGTCAGGCAGGCTCACCTCGCGCAAAAGCCGCCGCTGGCCCTGCAACGCACCAGCCAAGGCGCGCAGATGCGCCTGCACTTCGCAATCGGCCGGCAGATTTTCCACCAGCACTTCCAGCACCCCGCCACACGGCAGGCGAATGCTCGAACGCCGGTCGCTGCCATCGCCATAACGCACGATCGCGACCGGCTCGGGAAACTCGCCAAGGGCCACGCGCTCAAGGAAGTCTTCCTCGACGCAGCCGCCCGACAGCGAGCCCACCCACTGCCCTGCCTCGTTCACCGCCAGCAGCGAGCCCGGCGCGCGAGGCGCCGACCCGTAAGTGGCAAGCACCGTGCACAACCAGACCCGCTGGCCGTTGCCCGACCACTGCATCGCCTGGTGTACGACCTGCAGATCTAGATGTTGCACGTATTACTCCGCCTTCAGCTCAGCTAGCTGCTGTACGCTCAAATCACCCGGCAATCCGCCCCAGGCCTGACGCAGGTAGTTGACCATATCCGTGACCTGCTCATCACTGAGTTTGTCGGCAAAGCCTGGCATTGGCTGCATGCGTTCGAAGCCTGTGAATTGCTGCTCACGGATACCGTCGAGGATGGCCTTGACCAGGTTGCGCGAGTCCCCCTGACGCAGCACCGTGTTGCCCTGCATGGCCACCGCGATATGCGGCTTGCCTTCGCCGTCGACACCGTGGCAGCCGGCGCAGACGTTGAGGTACTGCTGACGGCCGCGCTTGGCGCTGTCGCTGAGCTGGTCCAGGGGGACTTCCTGTATGACCTTGGCAGGCGGTGGCTGTTCACCCAACAGATAAGTGGCCATGGCAGCCAGGTCGGCGTCCTTGAGATGCTGGGTGCTGTGGTGCACCACCGGGTACATCTCGTTGAACATGCTGCCCTGGGCGCTGATGCCGTGCTTGAGGAAGGTGGTGAGGTCGGGGTGGGTCCAGCCACGCTCGGCCAGGTCCTTGGCCAGCAGGCTCGGTGCCAGGTAGCCATTGAGCAGCCCGCCGGTCAGGCGCTGATCCTGCTGCAGCGCACCAATCGGGTTACGCGGGGTATGGCACTCGCCGCAGTGGCCCATGACTTCGACCATGTACTGCCCGCGCTGCCATGCCGGGCTCTTGCCGTCGGTGGGCTGCAACTGCACGCTCTTGCCGTACAGCATGTTCCAGCCCGACAGGCCCATGCGCACGTTGAACGGGAAGCTGAGCTTGGTCTGCGGTGCCGGGCGGTTGATCGGCGGCACGGTCATCAGGTATGCAAGGATCGCGTCCGAGTCTTCCCGCAAGATCAGGTGGTACGAGGTGTAGGGCATGGCCGGGTACAGGTTGGCGCCGTCCTTGCGTTTGCCCTCGGTGACGGCCGCAAAGAATTCGTCGGCCGTGTAGTTGCCGATGCCGTACTGTTTGTCCGGGGTGATGTTGGTGCCATAGATGGTCCCGAACGGCGAGTGGATCGGCAGGCCGCCGGCATACGGCGCGCCGCCTTCGGCGGTGTGGCAGGCCATGCAGTCGGCAGCACGGGCCAGGTATTCCCCACGTTTGACCAGCGCCTGGTCATCTGCCTGGGCAACCATGGCGACGGCAAGGCCCAGCGCCAGCGTGAGACCGGAACGAACGAACGCCATGCTCAACCCTCCTTGACCAGGCCGAGGTCGTTGAGGACCGTGCGGGTAGCATCGTAATAGCGTACGTAGCCGGTGCAGCGGCAAATGTGATGCCCCAGGCTCTCTTCGATGCGGTCTTCAAGTTCGCTCTTCTTCACCGGTTGGCGCTGGGCACTTTCCACCAGCACGGTCGCCGCGTTGACGAAGCCGGGTGCACAGTAGCTGCACTGGAAGGCGAACAGGTCGACGAACTTCTGCTGGATCGGGTTCAGTGTGAAGTTGCCGGCCTCGTCCTGCTTGGCATGGCTCTCGATGGTACGGACCTTCTTGCCGGCAAAGTAGTGGGCACCGGTGATGCAGGTGCGCACTTCTTCGCTGGTGCCATCGGGGTTGTCGACGATCACCACGCAGGCATGGCAGATACCCTGGCCGCAACCCAGGCGCGAGCCGGTGAGGTTCTGGTGTTCGTGCAGGTAATCGATCATCGCCAGGTCGTCGGGGACCTCGACCGGACCGACAGGTTGACCATTGAGGGTCAGTTGAAGCGGACGGTTAGCCATTGAGGGCCTCCTTGATGCGGGCTGGAGTAATCGGAAGATCGCGAACACGCTTGCCAATGGCATGGGCCACGGCGTTGCCGATGGCACCGACCACCGGGATCATCACCACCTCGGCAATGCCCTTGGACGGGTCGGTGGGCGACAACGGTGGGAGGATCTCGGACGTCTGCTTCCAGACGGCCACGTCCTTGGCATGCGGCAGGCGATAGCGGTTGAAGTTCCAGTCGCCCTCCCCCGGGCCACCCTCATGCAGTGGCATCTCTTCGGTCAGCGCATGGCCAATGCCCATGGCGATGCCGCCTTCGAGCTGGCCCTTGACCAGCTCCGGTACCAACACCCGGCCGCACTCGACCCAGCTGTGATGGTTGAGCACCTGGACTTCATGGGTGCCCTTGTTCACTTTCACTTCGACGATAGTGGCCACCGGGCTGTAGTAAGTGACCATGGCGTTGTTCAACTGGGTGGCCGGGTAGGCGGCGTTCTGCCGGTCGAGCAAGTGGTAGCCGTTGCTGCTCATCTGCGCTTTCTTGGCGTTCGGTGCACCCTCACCGTATTTAACGGCCACGGCATCGAGCGGGAAACGCTCGCGCACGCCGTCGATGACGAAGTCGGCTTCTGCCCAGCTCCAACGGTTGAAACCGTGAACGCTGACGCCGGTGACCAGGCCCATTTCGTGGGCTTTCTTCGCAAGCTCGGCGAAGGGAATAGGCGCCAGCCCGTTGCCGGTCAGCTCACCATTGACCCATACCGCGTTCTCGCGGCGCACCACCAAGGGGTTGGCCTGCCCGCCGAACGGGCCTTGGCGCCACAGTGCCATGGCCGCCGGCCAGAGGCCATGATTGAACAGCACGCGCGCCGCTTCCCGGGTGGCGTGGCTGAAATAGAACGCCGAGTTGGTCGCCGACGATGGCGATGCCAGTTTGCCGACCCAGCGCGGGTTGCGCAGCGCCGCATCCTGCTCGGCCTGGCTGATCAGGTAGGGGTTGCCACTGGTGGCCAGTTGCAGTTCAGGCCACTCGGTCACTGCGGTCTTCACCTCGTCGGCCGAGCGGCCGAGGAAGTCGCTGACCACCAGGGCCTGGGAAGTGGACATGCCGGTGCCCAGTTCGGTGCCGATGTGGCGCAGGCTGATGCGGCCATCGGCAGTGAACTCGACGCTGGCCATCGGCGCTTCGGAACCGGTGCCGAAATCCTTCTGGCAGATGGCAAAGCCCACGCCGTACCAGTGGTCCGGGTCCTTGGCGTCCATCTGTCGCTTGCGCGCGTCACGGTTGCGCCACCAGTCGTGGGCAGCAGCCTTGTCGAGGATCTCGTGCAGGCGCAGAGCGCCGGCGGGCACTGCGCCCTGGGTGTTCTTCATGCCTGACTTCAGCGCATTGGCCCGACGCAGGTCGATGGCATCGACACCCAGGCGTTGGGCGACCTCGTCGACCATCATTTCGGTGGCCGCCATGGTCTGCAGGGTACCGTAGCCACGCATGGACCCTGCCTCGACGCCCCGCGAGTGGTAGGCGGTGACGGACAGGTCGTTCTGCGGCATGTAGTAGATCGACTGCGCCGCCGTGGCCCCGACTGCGGCCACCGACGGGCTGTAGTTGATGCGGCCACCGCCGTCACAGCTCATGTCGGCGCGGAAGATCCTGAAGCTGTTGTCCTTCTTGTCCACGGCCAGTTGATAGCGGATGTCGAAGGCATGACGCTTGATGCCGCTCTGGAACTGCTCATAGCGGTCGTTGGCCAGGCGGACCGGCACACCAGCGCCATACAGCGCGGCAACCGCGGCATAGAACACGAAGATGTTGTTGTCTTTGGAGCCATAGCCCACGGTGTAACCCGGGTGCATGTTGAGGTGTTTGAGGGCGAAGCGCGACGGCTTGATCATGTGCACGCAGTCCTGCGCCACTTCGAACGGGCACTGGGTGGCGACCACGAAGTGCAGCGTGCCGGTGCCGGCGTCGAACCAGCCATTGCCGTTGTCGGGCTCAAGCGCCGCCGGTTCGATGGAAGGCGTCTTGTAGCGCTCATCGAACACCAGCCAGTCTTCGGGCGGGTTGTCCAGTTGCTCGCCGATGCGTTTGGCGTAGAACAGGCCCTGCTCGGTGAGGTCGCCGTGCTGGTTGGGCTGCTTGGACCACACCGGCTTACGGTTGAGAATGGTGGGGAACAGCATGGCGTTCTTCAGGCTGGAGAACTCATCGTCGTCGAACGGCGTGGCACCGCCAACGCGAACGAAGCGGAAGCTGCCATAGGGGTCGCGCTGATACAGCGGGGCCTGGGCCCCGTAGCGGATCGCCTTGTCGTTGAACTGCAGCTTGCGCTTGGCCTGGCGGAAGCGCTCGAAGTCGTTCCAGATCAGGATCGCCACCGGGTGGCCAATGAACATCGGCACCTTGCCAGGTGGCAACAGCGGGTCGGGCGAATGGGCTTCGGGCCAGGCAATGCCGTCCTTTTCCAGGTCAGCGGAGGTGACGATGCGGTCTGGCTGCAACCCGGCGCCGAGCCACTCAAGGTCGTAACCGGCGTAGATACGGTCGGCCTTGGTGGTCTTGAGCAACATGGCGTGCCCTTGCTGCTCGGGCCAGCCGGGCATGTCCTTGGCGCGGATGTCGCGGGCAAAGACTTTGTTGCCGCACACCTTGGACAACGCGTCGTTACGGAAACGCGCCTTGCCGTCGTGGTTCATCCACTTCTGCGGCGAGGTGGTGACACGATCTTCCATCAGTGCGGCGAAGGCCTGGCTGCCGAGCGGCGCCATGCTCACGCCGACACCGGCGATCAGGCCACCTTGCAGGAAGGAGCGCCGGGAAATATCACGGTTGGACATGCTTGATCCTCTGGGCAGGCCGCTGCCTGCCCATCTTTTGATTCTTGTGCTGGAAACGCGGAAGGAGGTGAGCGCCGACATAGGGCGCTCACAAAAACTGACTTTCACGTCAACTTTACAGCACTCAAGTAGGTTTTGGCAAAGTCAAGCAGACAGTATGTCGCGGTATGTCCATGCTCAGCTCGCACGAACGTGGCCACAGGTTAACCTTGGGTTAATCGGCTCAGGCCAGCATGGCCCCGTTCAAATCTGCCAAGGCGAAGACATGCGCGTCCTCCTGCTCTTCCTAACATTCCTTATGGCCGGCCCGCTGCAGGCCAACCCGTTCGACGTAAAGCCCGACTTCCTGCCGGTGAACCAGGCGTTCGTCCTGACCCACGACCGCCAGGCCGACGGCCAGATGCGCCTTTATTTCCAGATCAAACAGGGTTACTACCTCTACCAGAAGCGCCTGAAATTCGACGGCCTGCCCGTCGAGCAGCACCCGCAACTGCCGCCGGCCCTCAACCATCACGATGAATTCTTCGGCGACAGCGCGGTGTACCGCGACCAACTCGAACTGCTGCTGCCCGCCAACGCCCAAGGCCAGTTGCGCCTGGGCTGGCAGGGCTGCGCCGACGCCGGCCTGTGCTACCCGCCGCAAACCACTGTCATCGACCTGGGCGGCAGCGCCGCGCCTGCCACTGACCAGGCCAGCGACCAAGCCCTGGCCAGCGGCCTGCAAAGCGCCAGCCTTGGCTGGAGCCTGCTGGCGTTCTTCGGCCTCGGCCTGCTGCTGGCGTTCACCCCTTGCTCGCTGCCCATGCTGCCGATCCTCGCCGGCCTGGTCATGGGCAACGGCGCCAGCGCACGACGTGGCTGGGTGCTGGCCGGGGTCTACGTGCTGAGCATGGCGCTGGTGTATGCAGGGCTCGGCGTGGTCGCCGCGCTGCTTGGCGCCAGCCTGCAAGCCTGGCTGCAGCAGCCTTGGCTGGTGGGCAGCCTGGCGGCGCTGTTCGTGTTACTTGCCCTGCCGATGTTCGGCGCTTTCGAATTGCAATTGCCAGCCGCCCTGCGTGATCGCCTGGACCGTGCCGGGCAGAGCACCCGGGGCGGCAACCTCTACGGTGCGGCGCTATTGGGGGCACTGTCCGGCCTGCTGCTCGGGCCGTGCATGACCGCCCCGCTGGCCGGCGCCCTGCTTTACATCGCGCAGAGTGGCGATGTGCTGCAAGGCGCGCTGGTGCTGTTCAGCCTTGGCCTGGGCATGGGTGTGCCGCTGCTGTTGCTGGTGACCTTGGGCAACCGCTACCTGCCGCGCCCGGGCGCCTGGATGGAGCGGGTCAAGGGGGTGTTCGGCTTCGTGTTCCTGGCCATGGCCCTGTACACCGTACGCAGCCTGCTCGCCGCACCGCTGCTGCTGGCCTTGAGCGGCGCGTGGCTGATTGCACTGGGCTGGGCCGCGTGGCCGGCCCTGCAGCGCTTGCCTGCCTTGCGCGCCGTACCGCTGCTGGGCGCATTGTGGGGTGGGCTGCTGCTGATAGGCGCTGCCGCCGGGGGCGATGACCTCTGGCAGCCGTTGCGCCCGTTTGCCGGTGGCCCCGCACCTTCGGCCACTCAGCACGCCGAAGATGCGTTTGTCACCGTCAGCCGCCCGGAGGACCTGCAACGTGAGCTCGATGCGGCCAAAGCCCGTGGCCAATGGGTGATGGTCGATTACTACGCCGACTGGTGCGTATCGTGCAAAGTCATGGAAAAGCAGGTGTTTGCCCGTGACGATGTGCAAGCCAGCCTGGCCGGCGTGCACCTGCTGCGCCTGGACGTGACAGCCGATGCCCCCGCCAGCCGCGCGCTGCTGCAGCGCTACCAGGTACCCGGCCCACCCAGCATCATCTGGCTCGGCCCGGAAGGCGAGGAACGCCGCGCACGGCGCATCACCGGCGAGGTGGATGCGGCCGCATTCCTGCAACATTGGGCCCAGACCAGGAGCCAAGGTTGATGCTGACTGTAACCTTGGGGCCCCTGACCATGGCCCTCAATCATCTGTTGATGCTCGCCGCCCTGGGCATCGCCAGCGTGGTCGGCTGGTGGGTCGCCCGGCGTGGCGGCGAAAGCCCGGAGTCGGCGCTGTTCAACCTGTTCCTGATCGGCCTGCTGTGCGCTCGGCTGGGTTTCGTGCTGGTTTACTGGCCAATGTACCGCGATGACCTGGTGCAGGTGATCGACATCCGCGACGGTGGTTTCCTGCTCTGGTCGGGGCTGATCGGTGTCGTGCTCGCCAGCCTCTGGCAAGGCTGGCGCCACCCCGGGCTGCGCCGCCCGCTGGGCTGGGCACTGTTCAGTGGCGCGCTGTTCTGGGGGCTGGCCAGCCTTGGCAGCCATCTGTACAGCAAGGGCACCGAGCTGCCAGAGCTGAGCCTGCGCAATGCCAGCGGGCAATCGGTTGCGCTGCACAGCTACCGCGGCAAGCCGCTGGTGATCAACATCTGGGCGACCTGGTGCCCGCCGTGCCGACGGGAAATGCCGGTGCTGCAACACGCCCAGGGTGAGTACCCTCACGTGACTTTCCTGTTCGTCAACCAGGGCGAGACGCCGGAAAACGTCAGCACCTTCCTCGCCACCACCGGCCTGAGCCTGACCCATGTGCTGTTCGACGGCACCGGCATCCTGGCCCAGCGGGTAGGTTCGATGGCCCTGCCCACCACCCTGTTCTACGACGCCAACGGGCGGCTGATCGGCAGCCACCTGGGCGAGCTGTCCCGGGCCAGCCTGCACCGTGCCCTGGAACCTTTCGAACGGGCCGCTGCGCCCGCCCCTGCCGCACAAGGAAAATGACATGCGACTGACTGCACTGCTGCCCCTGTCCCTGGCCCTGCTGGCCACCCCGCTGGCGCATGCCGAAACCCTGCCCAAGGCAATCGAGCAACTGCAAGCCAAGGGCGCCGTGATCAAAGGCAGCTTCGATGCACCCAATGGCCTGCGCGGTTACGCCGCCGAGTACCAGAACAACGGCATCGCCCTGTACCTCACACCCGATGGCAAGCATGTACTGGTCGGCAGCCTGTTTGACGAACAGGGCCAGGACCTCAGTGCCGCCCCCCTGGAAAAGCTGGTGTACGGGCCCATGTCCAAGGCCATCTGGGCGAAGCTGGAAGAAACCAGCTGGATCGCTGACGGCAAAGCCGATGCACCGCGCAAGGTATACCTGTTCAGTGACCCGAACTGCCCATACTGCAACATGTTCTGGCAGCAGGCACGGCCATGGGTAGAGTCGGGCAAGGTGCAGCTGCGCCATATCATGGTCGGCATCATCCGCGAGGACAGCCCAGGCAAGTCGGCGGCACTGCTGGCCGCCAAGGACCCGGCCAAAGCGCTGGAACAGCATGAGAAAGCAGGCAAGGCCAGTACGCTGAAAGCGCTGGACAAGGTGCCAGAGGCAGTGCAGCAGAAACTGGCGGCGAACCTGGCCTTGATGGAAGAAATGGGCCTGCAGGCCACCCCGGCGATCTTCTATCAGGATGAGCAGGGCAACCTGCAGAGCCAGCAAGGGGCACCGCGGCCGGAGTTGTTGGGGAAAATTCTCGGCAAGCGTTAAATGTTGCAGATTTCGGGTTCTCGGTACTCCTGAGATCGAGCGCCGCGCGGGCGGCGCTCGATCTCGCAAGCGCAACAATACCCCTCCCTGAAAGAAGGGGGGACAAAGCAGGTCCCCTTCCACCCGGCTATTGAGTTGCCCGCCGAAATCATCACGAAACACTAATCACAAAAAAAAACGCTATAAACGCATCGCAATCAATTCAAAGAATAAAAGCGAAAAGTACTACACCACTTCAAGAAAACCTGCCAGAACACCTCAATAAACGACAAGGTCCACCCATCCTACTTAGTCTCTGTAGGAAAACACCTAAGCATTATTCTTACATTTAAAAATCCCAATAAACCGCCGCATCAGTTTCGCTCGCTCAGGGCCGGATTAACACAGGTTGACATTTGCCAACCCTACAGCAACTCTTGACGCAGGCTTACTCTGCAGCCTGGCTGGCTTCAGTCACAGCACTTGATTTGCATCCCAGAGACGAAATGAAAACAATAAGAACCTACAACTATGAAATACTTAACTTTGAACCACCCCCAAACAACAACCTAAAGCACCGGACCTCCCCGCATCGGCCATGCCAGAGGACAAACATCACTCTATTATTGTGCACTCAGCTCATTGGCTACACGATCATCAACGCCACCATTCAAAACAATGAAGAAAACCTCTCGAAACGTATCGAATACTGGGTGACCGCAGCCACCTCTTTGCGGGTAAATCGACTCCCACAGGCTCGCCGCTGTATGTGATACAACGCAAAACCTGTGGGAGCGGGGTAGCCCGCGAAGAGGCCGTTACAGACTAAGCTGTGGCTGTCACAACCCCTCCAGCTCCGCCATCAGATCACTCAACCGATCCACCTTGCCCTCATCCAGCGCGCTGCCCTGCAGCCCACGCACATACTCCGCGAACTCCTCAACCGTACTGCACTCGAACATCGCCCGCAGCGGCACGTTCAACTGCAACTGTTTCTGCACCCGCGAGGCAATCTGCGTTGCCAGAAGCGAATGCCCGCCCAGCTCGAAGAAGTTGTCGTGCACCCCTACCCGCTCGGCCTTCAGCACGTCGGCCCAGATACCGGCGAGCTCCTCTTCCAGCTCGTCGCGTGGCGCCAGGTAGGCCTGGCCATGCTGGCCGCCGATGTCGATGGCCGGCAAAGCCTTGCGGTCAAGCTTGCCGTTGGCGTTGTGCGGCAGGCTGTCGAACCAGCCCCAGTGCAGCGGCACCATGTATTCCGGCAAATCAGCACGCAAGCATTGCTTGACCTGCTCAAGCAGCGCGGCATCGGCGGTGACGCCCTGATGAGCCACCAGGTATCCGACCAGGTGCTTGCCGTTGACACCGTCCTGTACACCCACGGCGGCGTCGCGGATTTCGGCCTGCTCGTGCAGGCGGGCTTCGATTTCACCCAGTTCGATCCGGTAACCGCGGATCTTCACCTGGTGGTCGATGCGACCGACATATTCGAACACGCCATCCGGGCGCTGCCGTGCCAGGTCACCAGTGCGGTACAGGCGCTCGCCCGGCGCACCATGCGGGTGGGGGATGAAGGCCAGAGCGGTACGCACCGAGTCGCCGACATAGCCCCGGCCCACGCCGGTACCGGCTACGCACAGCTCGCCCACCGCGCCCAGCGGTACCAAGGCCTGGTCCTCGCCGTACAGGTACAGGCGGTTGTTGTCGGTTGGCGTGCCGATCGGCAGGTAGCTGCCACGGGTCGAGGCCAGGTCGACGCGGAAGAACGCCACGTCATCGGAGCACTCCGCCGGGCCGTAGGCGTTGACCAGGCCGATGCCCGGGTAGCGCTGCAGCCATTGCGCGGCCAGCTCCGGCGGCATGGCTTCGCCGGTCGGCAGCATCCAGCGCAAGCCGCCCAGCGCCTGATGATCGTTGGCCAGCATGCCCTGGATCAGCGAGGGCACGCTCTCCAGCACCGTGATGCCGGTAGCCTGAACGTGCGTCAGCAGGCCCTGCGGATCGTGGGCGATGGCGTTTGGCACGATCTCGACCCTGGCGCCGAACAATGGCGCGGCAAGGAACTGCCAGACCGAGATATCGAAGCTCTGCGAGGCGGTCTGGGCAATCACATCCTGCTCGCTCAGCGCCAGGTACGGCACCTTGCTCAGCTGGTTGTTGAGCATGCCGCGCTGCTCGACCATCACGCCTTTGGGCAGGCCAGTGGAGCCTGAGGTGTAGATCACGTAGGCAAGATTGTCCGGCCCACTGTGGATACCCGGGTTGTGGCTGGCGATGTTGCTCGATTGCACCTCCTCCCATATCAACAGGCGCGGCCGCGCCACGCCGGCCAGTTCGTCCAGCAACAGGCGCGCCTGCTCGGCACAGGCTGCGCTGCACACCAGCACCGGCGTGCGGCTGAGCTCGACGATACGCTGCAGGCGCGCCGACGGCAGGCCAGGGTCCAAGGGCAGGTAACCGGCACCTGCCTTGAAGCTGCCGACGATCATGCCCAGCAGTGGCAGGCCCCGCTCGGCCAGCAGCGCGACCGGCTGATCGATGCCTGCACCCGCAGCGACCAGCGCATGGCCCAGGCGGTTGGCTGCCAGGTTCAAGCCGGCATAGTCATAGCTCGCCTCCATGCAACGGGCCACCGTGCGCTCTGGGTGCGCGGCGACCTGTGCCTCGAACTGCGCGACGTAGCTCTGCTCCAGGGCATAGGCCCGTTCGGTGCGGTTGCACGCCTGAAGCAGGAAGCGTTCCTCTGCCTCACCCAGCAACGGCAGCTCGCTGACCTGCCCGTCGAAACCTTGCACCAACGCCAGCAACAGGCGCTTGAACTCGGCCAGCAGGCGCTCGACGGTTGAATGGTCGAAGTAGCGCTGGTCGAACGACAGGTGCAGGCCAAGGTCGTCGCCCGGGTAGCACACCGCCGTCAACGGGAAGTTGGTGTGAGTACGGCCCGAGTCCGAGCTGGCGTTGAGGTGCTGGGCGTGGTCGAGCACCGCGGTTTCCACCGGGGCGTTCTCGAACACGAACAAGCTGTTGAACAGCGGCTGGCCTTTGGGCAGTTCGCTGCACTCCTGGATCGTCACCAACGGCAGGTATTCGTACTCGCGCAGCTCCATGTTGCGCTCCAGCAGGCCTTGCAGCCACTGGCGCACGCTGCAGCGCTGGCCCGGTTCGGGCAATTGCACACGCAGGGCGATGCTGTTGATGAACAGGCCGACGGTGCGCTGCATCTGCGGCATGCTCACCGGCCGCCCGGCCACGGTCACGCCAAAGGCGACGTCGCGCTCGCCGCTGTAGCGGGCAAGCACCAGGGCCCAGGCCGCCTGGGCGAAGGTGTTGATGGTCAGTTGGTGAGCCTGGGCCAGTTCGCGCAGGCGCACGCCATCACTTACCTCCAGGCGGGTGTAGCAGTCACCGACCAGCATGCCGTCACCGGCATGGTCATGACGCAGCGGGCGGTCGCTTGGGATCGCCGTGGCGCGCTCGAAGCCAGCCAGGTTGGCCTGCCACCAGCGTCGTGCTTCGCCCAGGTCCTGGCGTTGCAGCCAGCCGATGTAGTCGCGGTAGCGTGGCGGCACCGGCAGCTGGGCCTGGCGGCCTTCGCCGAGGGCCTGGTAGAGCTCGAAGAAGTCGTTCATCAACAACGAGCGGCACCAGGCATCGATGAGGATGTGGTGGTTGCTCATCATGAACCAGTAACGCTCATCGTCCACCCGTACCAGCCGCAGGTGAAACGGCGCCTGGCGCAGCAGCTCGAAGCCAGCCTCGCGCTCTTGCTTGTGCAGCGCTTGCAGGCGTTGTTCCTGGGCCACGTCGTCAAGGCCGCGCCAGTCCTGATAGTCGACAGGGGTGTTACCCGGTTTGTGAATGATCTGCAGCATCGCTTCGCCGGCATTCCAGCTGAACGATGCCCGCAGTGCCTCGTGGCGGGCCACCACCGCCTGCCAGGCCTGGGCGAAGCGCTGCGGGTCGAGGGCGCTGTTGATGCGGTAACGGTCCTGCATGTAGTAGATGCCGGTACCCGGCTCCAGCAGGGTATGCAGCAGCAGGCCCTCCTGCATTGGGGTCAGCGGGTAGACGTCTTCGATTTCGGCAGCCGGAACCGGCAGTGCGTCGATCTGTTCCTGGGTCAGGTGCGCCAGTGGGAAGTCCGAGGGCGTGAAGCTGCCCGTACCCTGGGCCAGGCAGTGGCCGACCAGGGCAAGCAGTTCGTGGCGATAAGCCTCGGCCAGGCGCGCAATGGTCTGCTCGTCGAAACGCTCGCGGCTATAGGTCCAGCGCAACTGCAAGGCACCGCCATAGACCTGGCCGTCGACGCTCAGCCAGTTCGGCAGTGGCGCGTCGAGGTCGTGGGCCAGGCCCGCAGGGGCATCCAGCGGCTGGAACAGCGCCGCACTGTCGAACTGCTGGTCGAACTGGCCGAGGTAGTTGAAGGTGATGCGTGCTTGCGGCAGCGCGGCCATGCTCTCGCGCCCGGCGTCATCAGCCAGGTAACGCAGCACGCCGTAACCCTGGCCTTTGTGCGGCACCTCGCGCAGCTGTTCTTTGATGCGTTTGATCGAGGTGGCGCGGGCGCTGTCGTCCTCACCCGCCTGAGGGTTCAGGCGCAGCGGGTAGGCACTGGTGAACCAGCCCACGCTGCGGGTCAGGTCCATGTCTTCGAACAGCCCGTCACGGCCATGGCCTTCTAGCTGCACCAGCACCTCGTCGTCACCGGTCCAGCGGCAAAGCGTGCGCGCCAGGGCAGTCAGCAGCAGGTCGTTGACCTGGGTGTGGTACGCCGCGGGGGCCTGTTGCAACAACTGACGGGTCTGCTCCACATCCAGGGCGATGGCCAGGGTATCGGCATGCCGCTGCAGGTTGCCGCCCTGCGGGTGATCGCATGGCAGTTCATGGCGCACATCCCCCAGCCGGTCTTGCCACCAGCCGAGCTCATCGCGCAGCGAATCGCTGCCGGCGTAGCTTGCCAGGCGCGCAGCCCAGTCGGCCATGGCGTGGGTCTTGGCCGCCAGCGGCTGACCACGGTACAGCGCCTGCAGGTCTTCGAGCAGCACGCGCCAGGACACTCCATCGACCACCAGGTGATGGATCGCCAGCAACAGCCGCTGGGCGCCCTGCCCGTCGCTGACCAGCAAGGCCCGCAGCAAGGGCCCCTGAGCCAGGTCCAGGCTGCGTTGTACGTCGGTGTACAGGGCCTGACAGGCATTGAAATCGGCCACCGTGGCAGTCCATAGCAGTTGCTCGCCAGGCGATGCGGCGTATTCGCCCTGCCAGCGACCATCTGCCTGGGTAAACCGCAGGCGCAGGCTGTCGTGGTGTGCCACCAGGGTGGCCAGGGCCCGCTCCAGCAGGGCGCTGTCCAGCGGCACGCGCGCCTGAAGCAAGACGGCCTGGTTCCAGTGTTGCGGTTGGGCCACCTCACTGTCGAAGAACCAGTGCTGGATCGGCGTCAGGCCGCTGCGGCCCTGGCGCTGGCCCTGCTCGATGCTGTTCGCCACCTCGCTGCGGCTGGCCACGGCGGCCAGTGTCTGGATGGTCTGGTGCTGGAACAGGTCGCGCGGGGTGAACTGCAGGCCCAGCTGACGGGCCCGGCTGACCACCTGGATGGACAGGATCGAATCACCGCCCAGTTCAAAGAAGTTGTCCTGCACGCCCACGCGGGAGATGTTGAGCACCTCGCGCCAGATCTGCGCCAGTTGCTCCTCAAGCGCGTTCGCAGGTGCCTGGTACTGTTCGCGGGCCTGTTCCAGGTCTGGCAGCGGCAAGGCACGGCGGTCCAGCTTGCCGTTGCCCATCAGCGGCAGGCTGCCCAGCAGTACCAGGTGCGTCGGCACCATGTAATCGGGCAGGTGCTGACGGGCGTGCGCCTTGACCGCTTCGCGCAACCGGGCCTGGGCCTCACTGTCAGCGCTGGCCTGCTTGCACACCAGGTAACCGACCAGCTGTTTGCCGCCGGGCAAGTCGTGAGCCAGCACCACAGCCTCTTCGATATCGGCATGCGCCTGCAGACAGCTCTCGATTTCGCCAAGCTCGATACGGAAGCCACGGATCTTCACCTGCTGGTCGGCACGCCCGACATACTCCACCAGGCCATCGGCGCGCAGGCGCACCAGGTCACCGGTGCGGTACAGGCGCCCACCGTCATGGCTGAACGGATCGGCGACAAAACGCTCGGCGCTCAAGCCAGGGCGGTCGTGATAGCCCTGGGCAAGCCCTACCCCGCCGATGTACAACTCGCCGATGCCACCTTGTGGCAGCAACGCCAGATCATCATCGAGGATATAGGCACTGCGGGCACCGATCACCCGGCCGATCGGCACGCTGCCGGCATCGGCGGGCAAGGTGTCAGGGGCAAGACAAGCCAGGGGCATGACCACCGTCTCGGTCGGGCCGTAGGCGTTGAAGAACTGCTGGGGGGCGAAGGCCTGGCGGATACGCGTCAGGTGCTCGCCGGTCAGCGCCTCACCGCCGGTGATCACCAGGCGTACCGGCAGTTGCTCGCCCTGCCCGGCCAGGTACTGGGCCAGCTGGCTGCCGTAGCTTGGGGTGAAACCGAGAATGCTGACCTTTTGCTCGCGCACCAGTTGGCAGATGTCCTCTGCGCCCCATTGCCCCTGGGCACGCAGCACCACGCGGGCGCCGCACAGCAGCGGCACCAGCAGGCGCTCGCTGGCCGCGTCGAAGTTGATCGAATAGAAGTGCAGTTCGCAGTCGTCGCTGCGCATGCCGAAGGCCTTGATCACCGCCTGGCAATGCATGGCGATTTCGCCGTGGCTGACCACCACACCCTTGGGTTTGCCGGTGGACCCCGAGGTGTAGATCAGGTAGGCCTGGTGCTGCGGCAGGTTGAGGTTGGCCAAGGGTGCATCGCTGTAGGCGGACAAACCTGCGGCGTCGTCCTCCAGGCTCCAGCGCGCTACGCCGTCGGGCAGTTCACCAAGGGTTTCGAGCAGCGCGCGCTGGCTCAGCAGCAGGCCGATGCGGCTGTCCTCGATCATGTAACGCAAGCGGTCGAGCGGGTATTCCGGGTCGAGCGGCACATAAGCGCCACCGGCCTTGAGGATGGCCAGCAGGCCGACGACCATCTCCAGCGAACGCTCCAGCGCCAGGCCCACGCGCACCTGCGGGCCGACCCCTCGCTCGCGCAGGGCTCGGGCCAGGCGGTTGGCCTGCTGGTCGAGCTCGGCATAGCTCAGGTGCCGGCCGGCGAAGGTCAGCGCGCCGGCTTGTGGCGTGCGCGCGGCCTGGGCGGCGAACAGGCCGTGAAGGGTCTGCTCAGGGGCGAGATCATGCTCACCCTGCAACTGGTCGAGCAATACCTGCTGTTCGGCCCCGGCCAGCATCGGCAGCTCGCACAGGCGCTGTTGCGGGTTTTCCAGCAGGCCGAGCAGCAACTGTTGCCAATGCTCGGCCATGCGCGCGATCCGCGGTTCATCGAACAGGTCGCGGCTGTAGGTCAGGCAGCAGCCAAGACGGCCATCGAGGTCGGTCACTTCCAGGTACAGGTCGAACTTGGTGGCGCTAGCATCGTTGACCAGGTAATCCACCTGCATGCCTGCCAGCTCACGGCTTTGCTGGAAGGCCCAGCGCTGCACGTTGCACATCACTTGGAACAGCGGGTTGTAGGCGCTGCTGCGCGGGGGCTGCAGGGCTTCTACCAGTTGCTCGAATGGCAGGTCCTGGTGCGACTGGCCTTCGATGGCGGCCCGGCGCACCTGGTCGAGCAAGGCGGCTGCGGTCATCTGCCCGTCCACCTCGCAGCGCAGCACCTGGGTGTTGAGGAAGGCGCCGATCAGCCCTTCGCTTTCGGGGCGGATACGGTTGGCCACCGGCGCACCGATGCGCAGGTCGCGCTGGCCGCTGTAGCGGTGCAGCAAGGCGGCCAGGGTGGCGGTCATGGTCATGAACAAGGTCAGCCCGCGCTGGCTGTTGAAGGCCTGCACGCGGGCAACCAGCGCCGGGTCCAGCTCGAAGCGGTACAGCTCGCCACGGTGGCTCTGCACGGCCGGGCGTGGCCGGTCAGCCGGCAGGGCCAGGACCGGGTGTTCGTCGCCCAGGCGGGCTTTCCAGTAGGCCAGTTGGCGCGCCCCTTCGCCGCTTTCCAGCCACTGCCGCTGCCAGACGCTGTAGTCCAGGTACTGCACCGGCAACGGCGTCAGTGGCGACTCGCGCTCATCGACGAACGCTTCGTACAGCTCGCCCAGTTCGCGGGCGAAGATGTCCATGGCCCAGCCTTCGGTGACGATATGGTGCAGCGTGAGCACGAAATAGTGCTCGCGCTCCGCGGCCTTGACCAGGCAGGCACGCAGCAGCGGGCCACGCTCCAGGTCGAACGGCTGGTGCGCCTGGGCGTCGGCCAGTTGCTGCAGGCGCTGCTCGCGCAGGGCTGCTGGCAAGGTGCTGAAATCCTGCCAGTCCAGGTGTACGGCGCCTTCGCCGGCCACGCACTGGTAGGGCACACCGTCAATGCTAGGGAACGTGGTGCGCAAGGTTTCATGGCGCACGATCAACCCCTGCAGTGCGCGCTCGAACGCATCCACATGCAGCGTGCCGCGCAGGCGCGCCATGCCGCCGACGTTGTAGGCCGGGCTGTCCGGCTCCATCTGCCAGAGGAACCACATGCGTTGTTGCGAATACGACAGCGGCACAGCCTGGCGGCGGTCGACGCGGGTGATCTCGCCCTGCAGGTTGCGTTCGCCGGCTTCGCGGATGCGGGCGATCTCGGCGCAGAAGGCGCCCAGCTCGCTGGCTTCGAACAGCACCTTCAAGGGCAGCTCGACATCGCAGGCCTGGCGGGTGCGCGAGACGATCTGGGTGGCCAGCAGCGAGTGCCCGCCAAGGGCGAAGAAATCGTCGTGCAAGCCGATGCGCGGCAGGTTCAGCACCTCGCACCAAATGGCCGCAACCTGCTGCTGCAACGCTGTCTGCGGCGCGACATGTTCGCGCTGCTGCCAGACCGGTGCCGGCAGCGCCTTGCGATCGACCTTGCCACTGGGCCCCAGCGGCATGTGTTCAAGCGCGATCAGTTGCGCTGGCACCATGTAGGCAGGCAAGCGTTCGGCCAGGCTGGCGAGCAATGCCTCGGCTTGCCCCGGGCCGCTGTAGTAGCCGACCAGCTGCGCGCCCACGGCGTCCTGATGGATCAGCACCAGCGCTTGCTCGACCCCCGGCTGAGCAAGCAGGCAGGCTTGGACTTCTTCGGGCTCGACGCGAAAACCTCGCACTTTCACCTGTTGGTCCAGGCGGCCGAGGTATTCCAGAGCCTGGGCCTGTACCTGCCAGCGGGCACGGTCGCCACTGCGGTACAGGCGCTCGCCATTGCCATCGGCCTGCGGCACGAAGCGTTCGGCGGTCAGGCCAGGGCGGCCGAGGTAGCCGCGGGCAAGCCCCGCGCCTCCCAGGTACAGCTCGCCTGGCACGCCCGGTGCGGCCAGTTGCAGTTCACCGTCGAGCACACGGCAGATCACGTTGCCCAACGGCCGGCCAATGGGCGAGCGTTCGCCGTCTTCAGCCTGGCAGTGCCAATGGGTGACGTTGATGGCGGTTTCGGTCGGACCATAGCGGTTGTGCAGTTGGACCTGCGGCAGCCGTTGCAGCACGCGGTCGCGCAAGCTCGCCGACAACGCCTCGCCACCGCAGAACAGCCGGCGCAAGCTGCTGCAGCCAGCGGCCAGCGGCTCTTGCACGAACACCTGCAGCAAAGGCGGCACGAAGTGCAGCGTGGTGACCCCGTGCTGCTGCACCAGCGCGGCGATGCGCTGCGGGTCACGGTGCTCGCCGGGGCCGGCCAGCACCAGCTTGCAACCGGTGATCAGCGGCCAGAAGCACTCCCAGACCGACACGTCGAAACTGATCGGCGCCTTCTGCATCAGCACATCGCCCGCATCCAGCGCATAGGTGGCCTGCATCCACTGCAGGCGTTCGGCCAAAGCTGCATGGGTGTTGCCCACGCCTTTGGGCTGGCCGGTGGAACCGGAGGTGTAGATCACATAGGCCAGGTTGTCGCCGTGCAGGTGCAGGCCAGGCGCGTGGCTTGGCCAACTGTCCAGGTGCAGCTGATCGAGGGCAATGGCACTGACGCCATCGACTTGCGGCAGGTTGGCCAGCATGCCGCTGTTGCTCAGTAGCAGGCTGGCCTGGCAATCGCGCAGCATGTAGGCCAGGCGTTCGGCCGGGTAGTCGACATCAAGCGGCACATAGGCACCGCCCGCCTTGAGGATCGCCAGCAGACCGACCAGCAGTTGCGGCGAGCGCTCCACGGCGATGGCCACGCAGCAGTCGGGGCCGACGCCTTTGTCGCGCAGGTAATGGGCCAGGCGGTTGGCTTGTTGGTGCAGTTCGGCGTAATCCAGGCTGCCGCCTTCCCAAACCAGCGCCCTGCGCTCAGGGGTCTGGCGCGCCTGTTCATTGAGTTGCTCGACCACCAGGCGCTGCGGTGCCGGCGCCGGCGCCTGGCCCCAGGCCAGCAATTGTTGGCGGCCTTGCTCATCCAGCAAAGCGACGTCGCCCAGGGCCAGTTGCGGGTCCGCGCACACTTGCTCGAGCAGCGCCAGCAGGTGCTGTGCCAGGCGGGTGACGGTATCTTCGGCAAACAGCTCGGCGGCGTAGTCGAAGGCCAGGCTCAGGCGGCCCAAGTGGTCTTCCTCGCTGTGCAGCTGCAGGTCGAACTTGGCTTCGCGGCTGTGCCACGGCAACTCTTCTGCCAGCAAGCCCGGCAGGCGGCGCAGGGCCGAGAGGTCGCGCTGCTGGAGGTTGAACATGACCTGAAACAGGCCCTGCTCACGGGCGTCGGGCAACGCTTCGAGCAGTTGCTCGAACGGCAGGTCCTGGTGGGCCTGGGCATCGAGGGTCGCCTGCCTTACCTGAGCCAGCAGTTGCGCGAACGGCTGGCGGCCATCGAGCTGCGCTCGCAGCACTTGGGTGTTGATGAAGAAACCGACCATGCCCTGGGTTTCCTGGCGCGGGCGGTTGGCATTGGGTACACCGACACGGATGTCGTGCTGGCCGGTGTAGCGGTGCAGCAGGCCCTGCCAGGCTGCCAGCAGCACCATGAACAAGCTTGCCTGATGTTCGCGGGCCAGGCCCTTGAGGGCTTCGCTCAGCTTGGCCGGTACTTTGACGTTCAAGCGTGCCGCACGGTTTGCCTGCTGGCTGGAACGCGGCCGGTCCGGGTGCAGGTCGAGCACCGGCAACGCGTCGCCCAGCCGGGCTTTCCAGTATTCAAGCTGGCGCGTGCTTTCGCCTTCAGCCAGCCATTGGCGCTGCCAGTTGCCATAGTCGGCGTAACCCAGTGGTAAAGGCGCCAGCGAAGCCTCAAGGCCCTGGCAACGGGCGGCATACAGTTTGGCGAATTCGTCGAGCAGGATGTTCAGCGACCAGCCATCGGCGACGATGTGGTGCAAGGTCACCCACAGCTGATGGTCTTCGTCACCCAGCCGCACCAGGGTCACGCGCAGCAACGGGCCCTGGCCCAGGTCGAACGGTAGCTGTGCTTCGGCTTCGCGGCGCTCGGCCACGTCGGTGGCTGGCAGCCCTTGCAGGTCCAGGTGCAGCAGGGTGAACGCCTGCCGGGGCAGGATGCGCTGCAGCGCCTGGCCGTGCTCTTCGCTGAACACGGTGCGCAACGATTCGTGGCGCGCCACCAGCGCCTGGAATGCGGCATCCAGCGCAGCTTCGTCCAGCTCGCCGCGCAGGTGCAGGCCGGCAGGTATGTTGTAGGCCGCCGACTGCGGCGCCAGCTGCCACAGCAGCCAAAGGCGGTTTTGCGCCAACGACTGCGGCAGGGCCTGCCCACGGTCAAGGCGGGCAATGGTCGCCGTTTCGCCACCCCCCTGGGCGAGGATTGCCGCCACGGCAGCGCTGTACTGCGCCAGGGTCGGTGCTTCGAACAGGGTGCGCAGGCCCAGCGCGATACCCAGTTCATCGGCCAGACGCGCAGTCACCTGGGTGGCAGCGATGGAGTTGCCGCCCAGCAGCAGGAAGTGATCATCGGCGGCGACTGATTCGGCCTTGAGCACCTCGCACCAGAGGGCCGCGATACGTGCCTGCAGGCCGTCGCCGGCAGCGGCAGTTTCACCGGTTTCGACGGGCGTCGGGAAGCGTGCGTAGCAGTCCAGGCTGCCATCGTCCATGCGCAGGCGGCAGGCCGATCGCTGCAGCTTGCCGCTGGAGGTTTTGGGCAAGGCCCCCGGGTTGAGCAACAGGACCACGGCAGGCGCCTGCCGGCAGGCGTCGGCGACGACCTGGCGCAGCGTCTTGATCAGCGCCTGGGGGGTGGACGCCTTCTGAACGTTACGGCTGATTTCCACCGCAACACCGATCCCCTCTTCACCCTGGTCGTCCACGGCAAATACCGCTACACGGCCCTTGCGCAGCACATCGACTTCACGTTCCAGGGTTTTTTCCAGGTCCTGCGGGTAGAGGTTCTGGCCACGGACGATCAGCATGTCCTTCAGGCGCCCGGTGACGAACACTTCACCTTCACGCATGAAGCCCAGGTCACCGGTGCGCAGCCACGTCTGGCCGTCCATTTCGACAAAGGTCCGCGCGCTGGCCTCAGGGTTGCGCCAGTAGCCCGAAGCGATGCTGGGGCCAGCGGCCCAGATTTCGCCAACCCGATTGTCACTCAGCACGTCCAGGCACTGTGGCTCGACGATACGGACCGCATGCCCTGGCTGCGGGTAGCCGCAGCTCATCAGCACGCTGCCCTTGCCGGCTTCTGCACGGTTGGCGGCGAAAGCGTCGCCGTCGAGTTCCAGCGCGCCGATGCCTTGGCCACGGCGGCTGCCGCTGACGAACAAGGTGGCCTCGGCCAGGCCATAACTGGCAAAGAAGCTACTGGGCGTGAAACCGCAGGGGGCGAACTTCTCGGCGAAGGTGTCCAGGCTGTCCTGGCGAATCGGCTCGGAGCCGGAATAGGCCACACGCCAGCGGCTCAGGTCGAGGCCGGCCAAGGCCGCCTCACTGACCCGTTCGCTGCACAGGCGGTAGGCAAAGTCCGGCCCGCCGCTGATGGTGCCGCCGTATTCGCTGATCGCCTGCAGCCAGCGCTGCGGCCGCGCGAGAAAGTAACCTGGCGACATCAGCACACACGGTACGCCACTGAAGATGGGCTGCAGCAGCCCGCCGATCAGGCCCATGTCGTGGTACAGCGGCAACCAGCTGACGATCACATCGTCGGGGTTGAGGTCGATGCCAAACCCATGGCGAATCAACTGCTCGTTGGCCACCAGGTTGCCGTGGCTGACCTGCACGCCCTTGGGCAGGGCGGTGGAGCCGGAGGTGTACTGGAGGAAGGCGATGTCGTCGCCGGCCAGCGCCGGTTCGCGCCAGTCACTGGCCAGGGCCGGGTCCAGGCCATCCACTGTCAGCAACTCAGGGGCGCTGTCTGCGACGAGTGCTTGCAGGCCCTGCAGGCTGTCGTGCAGCGCTGCCACGGTCAGCAGCAGGCGGGGCTCGGCGTCGTCGATGATCGACAGCAGGCGCTCCTGGTGATGCTGGCGCGAAGACTCCGGCGGGTAGGCCGGTACGGCGATGACACCGGCATACAGGCAGCCGAAGAACGCCGCCACATAGTCCGGCCCGCTGGGGAACAGCAGCACGGCGCGATCACCGAACGCGGCGCGGGCCTGCAAGGCTGCGGCGATGGTGCGTGCACGCATGTCCAGGTCCCGATAGCTGAGCACCGCCTGCTCGCCGGGCGCATCGGCCAAAAAGCGCAAGGCGATGCGCTCAGGGGTGTGCGCAGCACGTTGCGCCAGGGCCTGGACCAGCGAGAGCGGGAGTTCGAAGGCGTCCATCATGGGGTGTTCCTGCCAGTGTCTGGGTAAGTCGGGCCGGCTGCCGCGCGTGGTGCGGCGGGCAGCGTCCGGCGGCCGGATGTACACAGGGGAACGGATGGGCAACGCAAGAAATTACCGGGAAGTCGCAGCGACCAGGCGCGAGGAAAGTGACGCGCATCACGATCGCCTGCTTAGAACTGAAACTAATAGATACTCATTAACTTTCGTATTTGACAATCATTATCATTCTGAATAGTTTGTCGCACGTCGTAGGAAGCTTCCCCAAGTGGGGTGCTCCTATTCCCCTCTGTGACAAGGTGATTTCCATGGCGGAACAACTATCCACAAGTAAGTGCGATTCACCATTACTCCAGGCATTCGTCGACAACCGCAGCATCCTGGTCAAGATCGCAGCCCGCATCACCGGCTGCCGCTCACGGGCCGAAGACGTGGTGCAGGACGCTTTTTTCCGGCTCGGCGCCGCCCCCCAGATCACCTCGTCGTTCAAGGCCCAGCTCAGCTACTTGTTCCAGATCGTGCGCAACCTGGCCATCGACCATTACCGCAAGCAGGCGATGGAGCTGAGGTACTCAGGCAGCGAAGAGGAAGGCTTGAACGTGGTCATCCAGAACGCCTCGCCCGAGGCCACGCACATCAACCTGGCGGCCCTTGAGCACATTGCCGAGGCGCTCAACGAGCTGCCCCAGCGCACCCGTTACGCTTTCGAGATGTACCGCCTGCACGGCGTGCCGCAGAAAGACATCGCCAAGGAGCTGGGCGTGTCGCCCACGCTGGTCAACTTCATGATCCGTGATGCGCTGGTTCATTGCCGCAAGACCGCCAGCCGCCAGGCCTGAAGCAGCTGCAAGCTGCAAGATGAATCAGCGGCGACGCGCCCTTCTCTTGCAGCTTGAAGCTTGCAGCTCGAAGCGCCCCCTAAGCCAGCCTGCAGCGATCGAAAAACCGCTCCCGCCCCAGGATCATCAACGCTGCGCGCTTGTGCGGAAAATCGAACTCCTTGTCGCAATGGAAGCACTGGTCGTGCATGTAGCCGATCATCTTGCCATTGTCGGCACGGGGCTCGGCCACCACCCGCTGGGTGCGTGGGTCATCCAGAAACAGGTAGTGCACCAGCGCCGACAGCCAGCTGGCGACCTTGTGCGGACCGCGATGCGCCTGCTCACCCACCAGCATGTGGATGCCGCGGTCGTAGTCGTCAACTTGATAGAACGGCGCGATGCGGTCCTCCTTGGCCCAATAAGCCTCGAAGTAGGCAAATGGCTGATCGTCGAAGCAGCCGATCAAGGTCGCGGTGTGCGGGTCGGCTTCCAGCTTGGCCAGGTATTCGCTGTGCTGCTCCAACGACCCGCCCTCCTGCCAGAATTGCTCCACACGCGGATCGTTCTGCCAGCGATTGAAGCGCTCCAGGTCCTGTTCGAGCTCCAGGGTGCGCAGCGACACCCAACTCCCCAGGCGCGCATCGAAGCGCCGATACACCTCGCCACGGGGCTTGGGTGCGCGGCGCGGGTGGCGTTTGCCATTGCTGATCTGCATCTGTTGCGGGTACGCGCCGCTGACCGGCTGGCCGAGCCAGGGCTGTGGCAATTGCCAGAACATGGAGCGCTCGCACAGGTATACGCCCGGCTGTTGCGTGGTGAGCAGCAGGCCGCTGGCAAGGGCCTCAGGTACAGACTGCGGCAGGTGCCAGGCAAGGCGCTGGCAGGCTGGGTCACGCGACAACAACCAATAACAGGCGGCCCACAGGGCCTGCTGTGGGCGTTCGGGGCACAGGCGTTCAACATGCACCGCCAGGGTAGCGGCTGGCGCCAGGCGCACCTGGATCAGCGGGCGGCCCTCCAGGGTCAGGCTCAACCAGCAATCGCCCTCTTCAGCGCTCAGGCTGCGCCAGCGAGGCTGTGACAAGGGTTGCGAAGCGGCATCGAACGGCATGGTCAGGGCTCACAGAAAATGAAAGAAAGGCTCACTTCTGAAAACGTCACTGCAATCGGGGAATTTAGTCATGGGGAGCGTGGACGGTGATCCGGTAAGGCTGGAAGATGCGGGCCAGCTCGCCGGTGTCACGCAGGTGGCGCAGCAGCGCGGCCAATTGCGCGTCGCTGATAGGCGCGCCGGGGCGCAGCAAAGCATAGTGATGGTAGACTTGGTCGATGCGCGTGGAGGCCATCAACTGGTCGTGACTGGCCGGGTTGCGCGCCAGGAAATCACTGAGGTACGAGCGCGTCACCAGGGCGATGTCGGCTCGGCCGGCCTGCACCATCAGCAGGTTGCTGTCGTGCGAATAGGTCAGCGTGGCGTTGTAGGCCTTGCGCAGGTAGTTGGGGTCCGGGTTGAAACGGGCGAATGCATAGTGGTAGCCGTTGAACAGCGCCAGCCGTTTGCCGGCGAGGTCATCGAAATAGTGCTGGTCCCGGCCATCGGCCCGTTTGGCGACGAACACCTCGGCATCTTCCAGGCCCATGTCCACCGCCTGGTGCGGTATCCGTTGCCAGCCCCACTGCGGGTTTTCGAAGATGGCCATGTCGGTGCGGCCTTGCTGGAAATCGCCAAAGCGCCGCTGAATCGATGTGGGCACCAGCACGAAGCGATAATCTTGCTGCAGGCGGTTCAACGCTTCGACCAGTTGCGGCAGCAGCCCGGTGTCGGCACCCTGCTCGGGGCGAACCGTATAAGGCGGAAAATGCGCAGCCCCGATCTTTACCTCGATGGCGTCGGCAGCCCAGACCGGTGCCGCCAGCCATACCGCGGCCAGCATCAACAGGGTGGTCAAAGCCTTCAGGCCGGGCGCTGGAGTCAAGACGGACACTCATCACGGTTCATACCTGGATGCGCCTAAGCTAGGCGTTTTCCTGGCAAGGCACAACTGCTGGTTATGCCAAAGTGAGGGCATTTTGCCAGGGGATGCCGTGACGCCCGACATTGGCTACGCTGCTTTGGCATGTATGGCGAGGGAGCCTGGTATGGGCCACTGGTTGGTGATCGACCTGGAAGCTACCACCGATGACGGTGGCTGGCCGGTGACGGAGATGGAAATCATTGAAATCGGCGCCAGCCTGGTGACCCGTGAAGGCCGCGAAGTAGACCACTTCCAGCGCTTCGTGCGGCCCCGGCGGCGGCCGCAACTGACGCCGTTTTGCCGCGAACTGACACACATCAGCCAGGCTAATGTGGACAGCGCAGCGCCATTTCCCGAGGTATGGGCGCGTTTCGAACGCTGGCTGGGGCACCATCGCGGGCAGTTGCAGGCCTGGGTCAGCTGGGGTGATTACGACCGCCAGCAATTGCTGCAGGAATGGCAGCAACATCAACTCGACAGCCTGTTGCGCAACCTGCCGCATATCAACCTCAAGCAGCGCTTCGCCAAGGCTCGTCACCTGCAGCGCCCGACGGGCCTCAACGGTGCCCTGCAACTGGCCGGCATGCATTTTTGCGGGCAACAGCACCGGGCGCTGGAGGATGCCCGCAATACCGCGCGGCTATTGCCCTTGAGCTTGCCGGGCATTTGAGCTCAGAGGCGCCTGAAAGCAGATGACGGGGGGGATGGGCTTGGGCATACTGGCCAGCCCTTTTTCATCCCCCTCTTTTTCAGGAGTCGCCCCATGTTCAAGGTCAACGAGTACTTCGATGGTACCGTCAAGTCGATCGCCTTCGAAGGCACTGAAGGCCCGGCCACCGTCGGCGTCATGGCTCCGGGCGAATACGAGTTCGGCACTGCCAAGCGCGAAATCATGCATGTGGTTTCCGGCGCGCTGACCGTCAAGCTGCCGGGTAGCGACAACTGGGAAATCTTCAACGCCGGCGACAAATTCAATGTGGCCGCCGACAGCAAGTTCCAGCTGAAAGTGGCGGTGGACACTGCCTACCTGTGCGAGTACCGCGACTAAGCGGTAGTCTGCACCGGCCTCATCGCCGGCAAGCCGGCTCCCACAGCAACCCCACAATGTTCGAACACTGTGATATCTCTGTGGGAGCCGGCTTGCCGGCGATAAAGGCAACGCTATTCCAACAGGAACCCCGCAACCTTCTCAGCCGCCGCCTGCAAATGCTGCTCATGGCTGAACCCCGAAGCCTTCAGCGGTTTCAGATCATGATCGCCTGTCACCAGCCAGCTCACCTCGATCGACGGTGACAGCGCATACCCCTGCACGGCTTCACGATTACCCAGCGCATCCCGCTCGCCCTGCACGATCAACGTCGGTGTCTGCAAGCCCGCCAAATGCTCGACCCGTGGTTTTTCCGGTTTGCCCACGGCATAGAACGGATAGCCCAGGCACACCAGCGCGTCAGCACCCAACTCGTCGGCCAGCAGGCTGGCCATGCGCCCGCCCATTGACTTGCCGCCAATCGCCAGCTTGCCCGTGACCAAAGGTCGCACCTGCCGGTACACCTCGCGCCAGCATTCGAGCAGCACCTTCTGTGGGTTGGGTGGCCGCTTGCCACCCCCTGCCCTGCGCTCGGCCATGTAAGGGAACTCGAAGCGAACCACCCCTACGCCAAGCGCCGCCAGCCTTTGCGCCATTTCATCCATGAACCCGCTGTCCATCGGCGCGCCAGCGCCATGGGCCAGGATCAGGCACGCCGCAGCACTGCCATCTTGCTGATTCTGCGCCGAATTGCAGTGCAAGCCTGGGACATTTCCGATCTTCGCCCATTGATCCCCGTCAATACCGGCACGTTGCCCATTAATCATGCTTGCCTCGCTGTAAAGCCTGCCAATAACCGTGGATGGGAACCCATACATGAACACAACCAGCAGTACCGCCTATAACTACAAGGTGGTCCGCCAATTCGCCATCATGACGGTGGTGTGGGGAATCGTCGGGATGGGGCTCGGCGTCTTCATCGCCGCCCAGCTCGCCTGGCCTTCCCTGAACTTCGACCTCCCCTGGACCAGCTTCGGCCGCCTGCGCCCACTGCATACCAATGCGGTGATCTTCGCGTTCGGCGGCTGTGCACTGTTCGCCACCTCCTATTATTCGGTGCAACGCACCTGCCAGACCACCCTCTTCGCACCAGGGCTGGCCGCGTTCACTTTCTGGGGCTGGCAACTGGTCATCCTGCTGGCGGCCATTACCTTGCCGCTGGGTTACACCAGCTCCAAGGAATACGCCGAGCTGGAATGGCCGATCGACATCCTGATCACCATCGTCTGGGTCTGCTACGCCATCGTGTTCTTCGGCACTTTGATCAAGCGCACCACCAAGCATATCTATGTCGGCAACTGGTTCTTCGGTGCCTTCATCCTGACCGTGGCCATGCTGCACATCATCAACAACCTCGAACTGCCGGTCAGCCTGACCAAGTCGTACTCGGTCTACGCCGGGGCCACCGACGCCATGGTGCAGTGGTGGTACGGCCACAACGCCGTGGGCTTCTTCCTCACTGCAGGCTTCCTGGGGATGATGTACTACTACGTGCCCAAGCAGGCCGAACGCCCGGTGTATTCCTATCGCCTGTCGATCGTCCACTTCTGGGCGCTGATCACCCTGTACATCTGGGCCGGCCCCCACCACCTGCACTACACCGCGCTGCCCGACTGGGCGCAGTCGCTGGGCATGGTGATGTCGCTGATCCTGCTGGCCCCCAGCTGGGGCGGCATGATCAACGGCATGATGACCCTGTCCGGTGCCTGGCACAAACTGCGCAGCGACCCGATCCTGCGCTTTCTCGTGGTATCGCTGGCGTTCTACGGCATGTCCACCTTCGAAGGCCCGATGATGGCCATCAAGACGGTCAACGCCCTGTCCCACTACACCGACTGGACCATCGGCCACGTGCATGCCGGCGCCCTCGGCTGGGTGGCGATGATCTCCATCGGCGCGCTGTACCACACCATTCCGCAAGTATTCGGCAAGGCACGCATGTACAGCATCGGCCTGATCAACGCGCACTTCTGGCTGGCGACCATCGGCACCGTGCTGTACATCGCCTCGATGTGGGTCAACGGCATCGCCCAGGGCCTGATGTGGCGCGCGGTGAACAGCGACGGCACGCTCACCTACTCGTTCGTGGAAACCCTGGTGGCCAGCCATCCGGGCTTCATCGTGCGTTTCGTCGGTGGCGCGATCTTCCTCAGTGGCATGTTCCTGATGGCCTGGAACACTTGGCGCACCGTACGTGCACCGGCCACCGAGGCCGCCCCTGCCAACGCCCAGCTGGCCTGAGGAGACCTGCCTGATGAAACATGAAGTCATCGAAAAAAACGTCGGCCTGCTGGCCCTGTTGATGGTGTTCGCCGTCAGCATCGGCGGCCTGACCCAGATCGTCCCGCTGTTCTTCCAGGACGTCACCAACAAGCCGGTCGAAGGCATGAAGCCTTACACCGCGCTGCAGCTTGAAGGCCGCGATATCTATATCCGCGAAGGTTGCGTGGGCTGCCACTCGCAGATGATCCGCCCGTTCCGCGCCGAGACCGAACGCTACGGCCACTACTCGGTGGCCGGTGAAAGTGTGTGGGACCACCCGTTCCTGTGGGGCTCCAAGCGTACCGGCCCGGACCTGGCCCGGGTCGGCGGGCGCTACTCCGACGACTGGCACCGCGCGCACCTGTACAACCCGCGCAACGTGGTACCGGAGTCGAAGATGCCGTCCTACCCATGGCTCGTCGCCCAGCAGGTCGACAACAGCCACACCGACACCAAGATGCGCACCCTGCGCACCCTGGGGGTGCCGTACACCGACGAGGACATTGCCGGTGCGCGTGATGCGGTCAAGGGCAAGACCGAGATGGACGCCCTGGTCGCCTACCTGCAGGTGCTCGGCACCGCGATCAAGAACAAGAGGTGAGTGCGATGGAAATGGATATCGGCATGATCCGCGGCGTGGGCACCCTGGTGGTGATGATTGCCTTCATCGGCCTTTCGCTGTGGGTGTTCAACCGCCGCCGCGACCATGATTTCGCCGAAGCGCGCCTGCTGCCCTTCGTCGACGACCGCCTGCCCTCTGCCGGGCAGGACACTGGCATGAGGAGTAATCCCCAATGACTACCTTCTGGAGTACGTACATCTGCGTACTGACCATCGGCAGCCTGATCGGCCTGACCTGGCTGCTGCTGTCGACCCGCAAGGGCCAGAGCAGCAACACCACCGACCAGACCATGGGGCACAGCTTCGACGGCATCGAGGAGTATGACAATCCGCTGCCCAAGTGGTGGTTCTGGCTGTTCGTCGGCACCCTGGTGTTCGCGGTGGGCTACCTGATCCTCTACCCGGGCCTGGGCAACTGGAAGGGCGTCCTGCCCGGCTACGAGAATGGTTGGACCGGCGCGAACGAATGGCAGAAGGAAATGGACAAGGCCGACGCCAGGTTCGGCCCGATCTTCGCCAAATACGCGGCCATGCCGGTCGAGGAAGTGGCCAAGGACCCGCAGGCATTGAAGATGGGCGGCCGCCTGTTCGCCTCCAACTGCTCGGTGTGCCACGGTTCGGACGCCAAAGGCGCCTATGGTTTCCCCAACCTGACCGACAACGACTGGCGCTGGGGCGGCGAGCCCGAAACCATCAAGGCGTCGATCATGAATGGCCGCCACGGCGTGATGCCCGCCTGGGCTGAGGTGATCGGCGAACAGGGCGTGGCGGATGTAGCCGCCTACGTGCTGAGCAACCTCGATGGCCGCAGCCTGCCGGAAGGCGCCAAGGCTGATGTGGCCAAGGGCAAGGAGATCTTCGCCGGCAACTGCGTGGCCTGCCACGGGCCCGAGGGCAATGGCACCCCAGCCATGGGCGCGCCTAACCTGAACCATCCGCAGGCGTTCATCTACGGTTCGAGCTTTGCCCAGCTGCAGCAGACCATTCGCTATGGCCGCCAGGGGCAAATGCCGGCCCAGGTGGATATCCAGGGCAACGACAAGGTGCATTTGCTGGCGGCTTATGTGTACAGCCTTTCGCAGGGTGATATGCCTGCAACCGTGACTGCCAAGTAACACCCCGGGGCCGCAAAGCGGCCCCAGCACCTCCCCGCCCCTAGCCCCGCCTTGCACCCCCTCCGAACAGAACTAAGCTTGTTGCCACAGTGGCCTTCGCTGTCAATCCAGCGAAGCAGACGCGGTGCATCGCCTGACGCCGCCTGGAAAAAAAGCTTGACCGATCGATCAGAAAAAGATGAAAAACGGTACACATTACAAATATTTATTTGTGTACAATCGCCCGAACCCTATTGCCGCGGGACACCGGCATAAGGGCCCGGACACGGGTCGGCGCAGGGCTCCTTGCGTTGCCATAACCCTGGCGGTTATCGATACTGGCGCCGATTTTTCAACCAACAAGAACACCAAAACCGTGGAACCTTAGAATGAGCACAGCAATCAGTCCGACTGCTTATAACTATAAGGTCGTCCGCCAGTTCGCCATCATGACGGTGGTCTGGGGGATCCTTGGCATGGGCCTGGGCGTTTTCATCGCCTCGCAGCTGGTGTGGCCGCAACTGAACCTGGACCTGCCCTGGACCAGCTTCGGCCGCCTGCGCCCCTTGCACACCAACCTGGTCATCTTCGCCTTCGGCGGCTGTGCGTTGTTCGGCACCAGCTACTACGTGGTGCAGCGAACCTGCCAGACCCGGCTGATTTCCGACAGCATGGCCGCCTTTACCTTCTGGGGTTGGCAGGCCGTGATCGTCGGTGCGCTGATCACCTTGCCGATGGGCTACACCACCACCAAGGAATACGCCGAGCTCGAGTGGCCACTGGCGATCCTGCTGGCCATCGTCTGGGTGACTTACGGGCTGGTGTTCTTCGGCACCATCGTCAAGCGCAAGACCAAGCACATCTACGTCGGCAACTGGTTCTACGGCGCCTTCATCGTGGTTACCGCGATGCTGCACATCGTCAACCACATCTCGCTGCCGGTGAGCCTGTTCAAGTCCTACTCGGCCTACTCCGGCGCCACCGACGCGATGATCCAGTGGTGGTACGGCCACAACGCCGTGGGCTTCTTCCTCACCACCGGCTTTCTGGGGATGATGTACTACTTCGTGCCCAAGCAGGCCGAGCGGCCGATCTACTCGTATCGCCTGTCGATCGTCCACTTCTGGGCGCTGATCACCCTGTACATCTGGGCAGGCCCGCACCACCTGCACTACACCGCGCTGCCCGACTGGGCGCAGTCGCTGGGCATGGTGATGTCGATCATCCTCCTGGCGCCGAGCTGGGGCGGCATGATCAACGGCATGATGACCCTCTCCGGTGCCTGGCACAAACTGCGCACCGACCCGATCCTGCGCTTCCTCGTGGTATCGCTGGCGTTCTACGGCATGTCCACCTTCGAAGGCCCGATGATGGCCATCAAGACCGTGAACTCGCTGTCGCACTACACCGACTGGACCATCGGCCACGTACACGCCGGCGCGCTCGGCTGGGTGGCGATGATCTCGATCGGCGCCGTGTACCACATGATCCCGCGCCTGTATGGCCGCGATCAGATGCACAGCGTGGGCCTGATCAACGCGCACTTCTGGCTGGCGACCATCGGCACCGTGCTGTACATCGCCTCGATGTGGGTCAACGGCATC
>NZ_RHQR01000018.1:0-39724 GCF_003936645.1 Pseudomonas sp. p106 | reverse complement strand
GGCCTGATCAACGCGCACTTCTGGCTGGCGACCATCGGCACCGTGCTGTACATCGCCTCGATGTGGGTCAACGGCATCACCCAAGGCCTGATGTGGCGCGCCATCAACGATGACGGCACGCTGACTTACTCCTTCGTCGAAGCCCTGCAGGCCAGCCACCCGGGCTACATCGTCCGCGCACTGGGCGGTGCGTTCTTCGCCTCCGGCATGCTGCTGATGGCTTACAACGTGTTGCGCACCGTACGCGCCGCCAACCCGGCAGAAGCGGATGAAGCCGCCAAGATCGTCGTTGTGGGAGCCCACTGATGAAGCATGAAGCTGTCGAGAAGAACATCGGCCTGCTGGCCTTCTTCATGGTCATCGCCGTGAGCGTCGGTGGCCTCACCCAGATCGTCCCGCTGTTCTTCCAGGACGTCACCAACAAACCCGTCGAAGGCATGAAGCCGCGCACCGCGCTGGAAGTCGAAGGCCGTGACATCTACATCCGCGAAGGTTGCGTGGGCTGCCACTCGCAGATGATCCGGCCGTTCCGCGCCGAAACCGAGCGCTACGGCCACTACTCGGTGGCCGGTGAAAGCGTGTGGGACCACCCGTTCCTGTGGGGCTCCAAACGTACCGGCCCGGACCTGGCCCGCGTCGGTGGCCGCTACTCCGATGACTGGCACCGCGCACACCTGTACAACCCGCGCAACGTAGTGCCGGAGTCGAAGATGCCATCCTACCCGTGGCTGGTGGAGAACACGCTCGACGGCAAAGACACCGCGAAGAAGCTGGAAGTGCTGCGTACCCTGGGCACGCCGTACACCGATGCCGACATCGCCGGTGCCCGCGACGCGGTCAAGGGCAAGACCGAAATGGACGCACTGGTCGCGTACCTGCAAGGTCTTGGCACCATCATCAAAAGCAAACGGTGACGCTGATGGATATCGGGATGATTCGCGGCCTGGGCACCGTCGTGGTGATGGTGGCCTTCGTGGGCCTGGCGCTGTGGGTGTTCAACCCACGGCGCAAACAGGAGTTCGACGAGGCAACCCAACTGCCGTTCGCCGATGACCCCGAGGCCAAAACGCACGTCGAGCAAGCGCAAGCAAAAGCTTCTGGGAGCAAACAACAATGACAACCTTCTGGAGTCTGTACGTCACCGTCCTGACCCTGGGCACCATCTTCGCGTTGACCTGGCTACTGCTGTCGACCCGCAAGGGCCAGCGCGAAGAGGTCACCGACGAAACCGTCGGGCATGCCTTCGATGGCATCGAGGAATACGACAACCCCCTGCCCAAATGGTGGTTCTGGCTGTTCGTCGGCACCATCATTTTCGCCCTCGGCTACCTGGTGCTGTACCCGGGCCTGGGCAACTGGAAAGGCGTGCTGCCTGGGTATTCGTACCTGGATAACGACAAGCAGACCGAGTTCACCAACGGTCAGCCCGGCTGGACCGGCGTGCACGAGTGGGAAAAAGAAATGGCCAAGGCCGATGCCCGCTTCGGGCCAATCTTCGCCAAGTATGCGGCCATGCCTATCGAAGAAGTGGCCAGGCAGCCGCAAGCGCTGAAGATGGGCGCGCGGCTGTTTGCGTCCAACTGCTCGGTGTGCCACGGCTCCGACGCCAAGGGCGCCTACGGCTTCCCCAACCTCACCGACAACGACTGGCGCTGGGGCGGCGAGCCGGAAACCATCAAGGCCAGCATCATGGGCGGCCGCCATGGCGTGATGCCGGCGTGGGCGGAGGTGATCGGCGAGCAAGGCGTGGCCGACGTGTCAGCCTTCGTGATCAGCAAGCTCGATGGTCGCAGCCTGCCTGAAGGCGCCAAGGCCGATGTCGAGAACGGGCAGAAGATCTTCGCCGCCAACTGCGTGGCGTGCCATGGCCCTGAAGGCAAAGGCACACCCGCCATGGGCGCGCCGAACCTGACCCACCCGCAGGCGTTCATCTACGGTTCGAGCTTCGCTCAGTTGCAACAGACCATCCGTTATGGTCGCCAGGGGCAGATGCCGGCGCAGGAGCAACTGCAGGGCAATGACAAAGTTCACCTGCTGGCGGCTTATGTGTACAGCCTGTCGCATCAGGAGCAGGAGCCTGAAAAGGCCGAGTGATGCCTGCACTGGCCTATCGCCGGCAAGCCGGCCCCCGCCCCGCGTGGGAGCCGGCTTGCCGGCGATAGGGCCGGTAGATTCAGCGCTAGATGACCTGGATCAATTGACACCCGCCTTAACACGATCAACACCCCGAACCCAACGCGACTAAAGGTCGCAGAGCGACCCCGGCGTGCCATCAGCGGCGTATCATGGGGCGCAGCGCTAGCAGAATGCGCGAGACTGCGGCCGGCACGCACTGGCCGCGGCATTTCTCCACTGCCGTGGGACTTGATGATGAGCAAGCAAATTCCGGTACATGACGTTACCCCGCCTGCCAGCAAAGGGAAGGATTCCGTCGACCTCTACGCCTCTCGCGAGAAAATCTACACCCGCGCCTTCACCGGCCTGTTCCGCAGGTTGCGGATGGTCGGCGGGGCAGCGCTGTTCCTTTTGTACTTTGGCACTGTCTGGCTGAACTGGGGCGGCCATCAGGCCGTCTGGTGGAACCTGCCCGAGCGCAAGTTCTACATCTTCGGCACCACCATCTGGCCGCAAGACTTCATCCTGCTCTCGGGCATCCTCATCGTCGCCGCCTTTGGCCTGTTCTTCGTTACCGTGTATGCCGGCCGCGTATGGTGCGGCTACACCTGCCCGCAAAGCGTGTGGACGTGGATCTTCATGTGGTGCGAAAAGGTCACCGAAGGCGACCGTAATCAGCGCATGAAGCTTGACCGGGCCCCGATGAGCGCCAACAAGTTCCTGCGCAAGTTCACCAAGCACAGCCTGTGGCTGCTGATCGGCTTCGTCACCGGCATGACCTTCGTCGGCTACTTCTCGCCGATTCGCGAACTGGCCATCGAATTCTTCACCGGCCAGGCCGATGGCTGGGCCTACTTCTGGGTCGGCTTCTTCACCCTGGCCACCTACGGCAACGCCGGCTGGCTGCGCGAGCAAGTGTGCGTGTACATGTGCCCCTACGCACGCTTCCAGAGCGTGATGTTCGACAAGGACACCCTGATCGTCTCCTACGACCCGCGCCGCGGTGAAACTCGCGGCCCGCGCAAGAAGGACACGGACTACAAGGCCCAGGGCCTGGGCGACTGCATCGACTGCACCATGTGCGTACAGGTCTGCCCCACCGGCATCGACATACGCGACGGGCTGCAGATCGAGTGCATCGGCTGCGCCGCCTGCATCGACGCGTGCGACAGCATCATGGACAAGATGAACTACCCCAAAGGCCTGATCAGCTACACCACCGAACACAACCTGTCGGGGCAGAAGACCCACATGCTGCGCCCAAGGCTGATCGGCTACGCACTGGTGCTGCTGGTGATGATCGGCGCCCTGGCCACCGCCTTCGCCACCCGCTCGCTGGTGGGCTTCGACGTCAGCAAGGACCGCGTGCTGTACCGCGAGAACGCCCAGGGGCGTATCGAGAACGTGTACAGCCTCAAGGTCATGAACAAGGACCAGCGTGATCACGTGTACGTGCTGGACGCCGCTGGCCTGCCTGACCTGCGGCTCGAAGGCCAGCGGGAAATCCGCGTGGCCGCCGGCGATATCGTCAGCCTGCCGGTGCAGTTGTCGGTCGCCCCCGAGAAGCTGCCCTCGACCACCAACGAAATCACCTTCACCCTCAAAAGCGCCGATGACAGCGCTGCCGAGGTCGAAGCCAAGAGCCGCTTCATCGGCCCACAGATCCGCTGAGAGAGAACGCGAACCATGCCTGCCGCCACCGCCACCAGCCCTTGGTACAAGCACCTCTGGCCCTGGATCATCATCGGCATCCTCACCACCTCGGTATGCCTGAGCCTGACCATGGTCAGCATCGCCGTGAACAACCCCGACAACCTGGTCAACGACAATTACTACGAGGCTGGCAAAGGCATCAACCGCTCGCTGGACCGTGAATTGCTGGCGCAGAACCTGGGCTTGAAGGCCAGCGTGCACCTGGACGAGCTGACGGGCGAAGTGGACCTGCGCCTGGCCGGCAGCAGCGACCCGCAGAGCCTGGAGCTGAACCTGATTTCACCTACCCAGCCAGAGAAGGACCGTAAGGTGCTGCTGAGCCGGGTCGAGGCAGGGCGCTATGTGGGGCAACTGGAAGACAAGGTGGACGGGCGCCGCTTTGTCGAGCTGCTGGGTAGCGAAAGCGGCCAGGTGTGGCGCTTGTTCGAGGAGGAAAAAGTGGCGCATGGTGTGACCTTGCAGTTGGGCGATGAAGCCATCCAGGGCGCTGAACACTTGTAGGAGCGGCCTTGTGTCGCGAAAGGGGCGCGAAGCGGCCCCAAATTTTGAGCTTCGCAGCATAGGTTGCTCAGCTTGGCAGCATAGGTTGCTGGGGCCGCTTCGCGCCCCTTTCCGACCGGTCCGGCGCCCCGGCAAGGCCGCTCCTACCGGGGAACGCGCCGGCCAGCCGATATATGTAAGGCAATGATGTGATGACCCAGCCCACCCCCTGCTACCACTGCGCCCTGCCCGTCCCCCCGGGCAGCCGCTTCACCGCCGTGGTCCTCGGCCAGCCCCGGCAGTTCTGCTGTCCCGGCTGCCAGGCAGTGGCCGAGTCGATCGTCGCCGGCGGGCTGGAACACTACTACCAGCACCGCAGCGACAATAGCGCCAACCCCGAAGCCCTGCCCAAGCAGTTGCAGGACGAACTGGCCCTGTACGACCGCAGCGACGTGCAACAGACCTTCGTCCGCCACCAGGGCGAGCTGGCCGAAACCACCCTGCTGGTCGAAGGCATCAGCTGCGCCGCCTGCGGCTGGTTGATCGAAAAGCACTTGCGCAACCTGCCCGGCGTGGCCGACGCACGCCTTAACCTGTCCAACCATCGCCTGCTGCTCAGTTGGGAAGACCAACGCCTGCCGCTCTCGCGATTGTTGGCCGAGCTGCGCCAGATCGGCTACGCCGCCCACCCCTACCAGCCAGACCAGGCCGCCGAGCAACTGGCCCGCGAAAACCGCAGCGCCCTGCGCAGGCTGGGCGTGGCCGGGCTGCTGTGGTTCCAGGCGATGATGGCGACCATGGCCACCTGGCCGGAATTCAACATCGACCTGTCGCCCGAGCTGCACACCATCCTGCGCTGGGTGGCGCTGTTTCTCACCATCCCGATCGTGTTCTACAGTTGCGCGCCCTTCTTCAAAGGGGCCGCACGCGACCTGCGCACCCGCCACCTGACCATGGACGTGTCGGTATCGCTGGCCATCGCCCTGGCCTTTGGTGCCGGGATCTGGACGGCCATCACCGGCAGTGGCGAACTGTATTTCGACACCGTGGGCATGTTCGCACTGTTTCTGCTCACCGGCCGCTACCTTGAACGCCGCGCCCGCGAGCGTACGGCAGCGGCCACCGCGCAACTGGTCAACCTGCTACCGGCCTCTTGCCTGCGCCTGGACAGCCTTGGCCGCAGCGAGCGCATCCTGCTCAGCGAACTGCAACGCGGCGACACCGTGCAGGTGTTGCCCGGCGCAGTGATCCCGGCTGACGGGCGCATTGTCGAAGGCCGCTCCAGCGTCGACGAGTCGCTGCTGACCGGTGAGTACCTGCCGCAACCGCGGCGGGCCGGCGACCGGGTCACCGGCGGCACCCTGAATGTCGAAAGCACGCTGAACGTAGAAATCGAAGCCCTTGGCCAGGAGTCGCGACTGTCGGCCATCGTCCGCCTGCTGGAACGCGCGCAGACGGAAAAGCCACGCCTGGCGCAGATTGCCGACCGCGCATCGCAATGGTTCCTGCTGTTCACGCTGGTGGCCGCCATCGTCATAGGCCTGTGGTGGTGGCACCTGGACCCGACACGGGCGTTCTGGATTGTCCTGGCCATGCTGGTAGCCACCTGCCCATGCGCGCTCTCGCTCGCCACCCCTACTGCACTGACCGCCGCCACCGGTACGCTGCACAAGCTCGGCCTGCTGGTCACCCGCGGCCATGTACTGGAAGGCCTCAACCAGATCGACACGGTCATTTTCGACAAAACCGGCACGCTCACCGAGGGCCGCCTGACGCTGCGCAGCATTCGCCCGCTGGGCGCGGTGGCCGCCGACCGCTGCCTGGCCCTTGCCGCCGCCCTGGAAAACCGCTCCGAGCACCCCATCGCCCGCGCCTTCGGTCGCAATGCCGAGCCTGCGGAGGATGTGCAAACGGTACCTGGGCTGGGCCTGGAAGGGCTGGTCGGCGGGCAACGCCTGCGCATCGGCCAGCCCACGTTCGTTTGCGCCCTCAGCGGCGCCGAAATCCCGACTGTCGCGGAGCCCCGCGGCCAATGGCTGCTGCTGGGTGATCGCCAAGGCCCGCTGGCCTGGTTCGGCCTGGACGACCGCCTGCGCGAGGACGCCCCTGCCCTGCTGGCGGCCTGCAAGGCGCGTGGCTGGCGTACCCTGCTGCTGTCGGGCGACAGCTCGCCCATGGTCGCCGAAGTAGCCGCCCAACTGGGTATCGATCAGGCCATCGGCGGCCTGCGCCCGGACGACAAGCTGGACCGGCTCAAGGCTCTGCAGGCTTCAGGACGCAAGGTGCTGATGCTGGGTGACGGGGTCAACGATGTGCCGGTGCTGGCCGCCGCCGATATCAGCATTGCCATGGGCAGTGCCACCGACCTTGCCAAGACCAGTGCCGATGCAGTGCTGTTGAGCAACCGCCTGCAAGCGCTGGTACACGCCTTCGACCTGGCCCGCCGCACCCGCCGCAACATCCTCGAGAACCTGCTTTGGGCGACCCTGTATAATGGCCTCATGCTGCCGTTTGCCGCGCTCGGCTGGATCACCCCGGTATGGGCCGCCGTCGGCATGTCGGTCAGCTCGCTGATCGTGGTCCTCAATGCCCTGCGCCTGACCCGGCTGCCGGGCGTGGCGGCCACCGCCAGCGCCCCACAACCTGCCATTGCCTGATCAGGAGCCGCCCATGCCAGCCCTCTATGTCATGATCCCGGCCGCCCTGCTGCTCGTCGGCGTCGCCGTGTACATCTTTTTCTGGGCGGTGGACAGCGGCCAGTACGACGACCTTGAAAGCCCTGCCCACAGCATCCTGTTCGACGACCAGGACCCACGCCACCAGGCTGCTGTCAAACAAGAGCCCGACGAGCCGCAAGACAAGGACCAACCACCCCGTGCCTGACCTGCTTCCCCTGCTCGGCTCCGCGCTGGTCCTCGGCCTGCTCGGCGGCGGCCACTGCCTGGGCATGTGCGGCGGCCTGATGGGCGCATTGACCCTGGCGATCCCGCCGGAGCAACGGGGCCGGCGCCTGCGCCTGCTGCTGGCGTACAACCTTGGGCGGGTCCTCAGTTATGCCTGCGCCGGCCTGCTGCTGGGCCTGGCCGGCTGGGCGGTAGCCAGCAGCCCTGCCGCCCTGGCACTGCGGGTGGTGGCCGCGTTGCTGCTGATCGCCATGGGCTTGTACCTGGCGGGCTGGTGGAGCGGGCTGACACGCATCGAAGCACTGGGCAGAGGGCTTTGGCGGCATATCCAGCCAGTGGCCTCGCGCCTGTTGCCGGTCTCCAGCCTGCCCCGGGCCCTGCTGCTTGGCGCGCTGTGGGGCTGGTTACCGTGCGGGCTGGTTTACAGCACCTTGCTGTGGGCAGCCAGCCAGGGCAATGCGGGGTATAGCGCGGCGCTGATGCTGGCGTTCGGGCTGGGTACCTGGCCGGTGCTGCTGGCTACGGGGCTGGCGGCGGAGCGGGTCAACAGCCTGTTGCGCCGGCGTAGCGTGCGCATGGCAGGAGGACTGCTGGTCATCCTGTTCGGCCTGTGGACACTGCCGGGGCCGCACCAGCATTGGCTGATGGGGCACTGACAGGCGCTGCTGCGCAGCGGCCCCCTAGCTCTTGATACAAATCAACACAGATTCCTACAGACGACCATAGACTCCGGGGCACTGCTGCTCATTCCGGGGACCGCCCACATGCTCGAAGATCTACGCTGGGATGCCGACCTGATCCGCCGCTACGATCTGGCCGGCCCACGCTACACCTCCTACCCGACCGCGGTGCAACTGCACAGCGAAGTCGGCTCGTTCGACCTGCTCCACGCCCTGCGCGAAAGCCGCCGGGCCGTGCGCCCGCTGTCTGTGTACGTACACGTGCCGTTCTGCGCCAACATCTGCTACTACTGCGCCTGCAACAAGGTGATCACCAAGGACCGTGGCCGAGCCGCACCCTACCTGCAGCGCCTGGAGCAGGAAATCCAGCTGATCGCCTGCCACCTGGACCCTAAACAGCGTGTTGAACAGCTGCATCTGGGCGGCGGCACGCCGACCTTCCTCAGCCATGTGGAACTGCGCCAGCTGATGGCCACCCTGCGCCAGCACTTCAACCTGCTGGACGATGATTCCGGCGACTACGGCATCGAACTGGACCCGCGCGAGGCCGACTGGTCGACCATGGGCCTATTGCGCGAACTTGGCTTCAACCGCGTGAGCCTCGGCGTGCAGGACCTGGACCCTGCGGTGCAGCGCGCGATCAACCGCCTGCAGAGCCTGGAACAGACCCGCACCCTGATCGAGGCGGCGCGCACCTTGCAGTTCCGCTCGGTCAACCTGGACCTGATCTACGGCCTGCCCAAGCAGACCCCGGAAGGCTTCGCCCGCACCGTCGAGGAAGTGATCCGCCTGCAGCCCGACCGCCTCTCGGTCTTCAACTATGCTCACCTGCCTGAGCGCTTCATGCCGCAACGCCGTATCGACAGCAACGACCTGCCGGCCCCGGCAGCCAAGCTGGAGATGCTCCGGGCCACCATCGAGCAGCTCACCGCCGCCGGCTATCGCTACATCGGCATGGACCACTTCGCCCTGCCCGACGACGAGCTGGCCGTCGCCCAGGAAGAAGGTACCCTGCAGCGCAACTTCCAGGGCTACACCACCCACGGCCACTGCGACCTGATCGGCCTGGGGGTTTCGGCAATCAGCCAGATCGGCGACCTGTACTGCCAGAACAGCAGCGACCTCAATACTTATCAGGACGCGCTGTCCGGCTCCCAGCTGGCAACCCAGCGCGGCCTGCTGTGCAATCACGATGACCGCCTGCGACGGGCAGTGATCCAGCAACTGATCTGCCACTTCGAGCTCGACTTCGAGCCGATCGAAAGCGCCTTCACCATCGATTTTCGGGCCTATTTCAACGATCTTTGGCCAGCGCTGCTGAACATGCAAAGGGACGGCCTGATCCGCCTCGACGAAAAGGGCATCCGCATCCTGCCGGCCGGGCGCCTGCTGGCCCGCTCGGTATGCATGGTGTTCGACGCGTATCTGGCGATGCACGACCGTCAGCGATTCTCGCGGGTGATCTAGCCAAGCGAATCGTTGACCGTGTGGACAAGCCCGCTTGCCAGGCACACTATGGGCAAGAACGGACCCCCGGCATGATGCAGCTGGGGTTCGGCCAAGGCGCATCATCCTCGCGCACACTGGCCTACACCCTATGCCGTAGGTTACCCTTACGACTTATGTGTGCTTTCCCACAAGGATCGATTCAAATGTCCGAGCCAGTCAAACTGCGCGCCCACGGCCAGGCCCATTGCAAGGATTGCAGCCTGGCCCCCCTGTGCCTGCCTCTTTCGCTCAACCTGGAAGACATGGATGCACTGGATGAAATCGTCAAACGCGGACGCCCGCTGAAAAAGGGCGAGTTCCTGTTCCGCCAGGGTGACAATTTCGGCTCGGTTTACGCCGTACGTTCCGGCGCCCTCAAGACGTTCAGCCTGAGCGACAGCGGCGAGGAGCAGATCACCGGCTTCCACCTGCCCAGCGAACTGGTCGGCCTGTCCGGCATGGACACTGAAGCCTACCCGGTCTCGGCCCAGGCGCAGGAAACCACCTCGGTGTGCGAAATCCCGTTCGAGCGCCTCGATGAGCTGTCGGTGCAACTACCCCAGCTGCGCCGCCAGCTGATGCGGGTGATGAGCCGTGAAATCCGCGACGACCAGCAAATGATGCTGCTGCTGTCGAAAAAGACCGCCGATGAGCGCATTGCCACCTTCCTGGTCAACCTGTCGGCACGCTTCCGCGCCCGCGGCTATTCGGCCAACCAGTTCCGCCTGAGCATGTCGCGCAACGAAATCGGCAATTACCTGGGCCTGGCCGTTGAAACCGTGTCGCGGGTGTTCACCCGCTTCCAGCAGAACGGCCTGCTGCGCGCCGAGGGCAAGGAAGTGCACATCCTCGACCCGATCCAGCTGTGTGCGCTGGCCGGTGGTGCGATGGAGGCCTGAAAGCCTGCTTGAAAAAGGTATACTGGCGCATTCGTTTTTCAGGATACCTGCAACAATGCACAGCGAAGCCTTCGACCTCAAAGCCCTGATCCGCCCGGTAGTGGACTTCCCCAAGCCGGGTGTGATCTTCCGCGACATCACCCCGCTGTTCCAGTCGCCACGCGGGCTGCGTTATGTCGCCGACCAGTTCATCGAACGCTATGTCGAGGCGGAGTTCAGCCACATCGGCGCCATGGATGCCCGGGGCTTTCTGATCGGCTCGATCATCGCCCACCAGTTGAACAAGCCGCTGATCCTGTTCCGCAAGCAAGGCAAACTGCCGGCTGACGTGCTGTCGGAGGGTTACCAGACCGAGTACGGTGAAGCCTTCCTGGAAGTGCATGCCGACAGCCTGTGCGAAGGCGATTCGGTGCTGATCTTCGATGACCTGATCGCCACCGGCGGCACCCTGCTGGCCGCAGCCAACCTGGTGCGCCGCACCGGTGCACAGGTGTTCGAGGCGGCGGCGATCATCGACCTGCCTGAGCTGGACGGTTCGCGCCGGCTGCAGGCGGCGGGTGTGCCGACCTTCTGCCTGACCGAGTTTTCGCTGAGCGAGTACTGAGTGATTCTTGGGGTGCTTTGCACCCCTTTCGCGACACAAGGCCGCCCCTACAGGGGACCGCGTACGGCCTTATGTCGCGAAAGGGCCGCACAGCGGCCCCAGCAATTCAAATCAAAGGGAAATCGGCTTACGCCCCGCGAAGGCATGCGCCAGGGTGCCGCCATCGACCAGTTCCAGCTCGCCGCCCAGCGGCACGCCGTGGGCAATCCGCGAGGCTACCAGCCCCTTCTCGGCCAGCAACTGCGCGATGTAATGTGCTGTCGCCTCCCCTTCCACGGTCGGGTTGGTGGCCAGGATCACCTCGGTAAAGCTGCCCTGCTCTTCGATTCGCGCCATCAGCTGCGGCACGCCAATAGCATCAGGCCCCAGGCCATCAAGCGGCGACAGATGCCCCTTGAGCACGAAGTAGCGACCGCGATAGCCGGTCTGCTCCACCGCATACACATCCATCGGCCCCTCCACCACGCACAGCTGGGTATCGTCGCGGCGCGTATCAGCGCATTGCGGGCACAACTCCTGCTCGGTCAAGGTGCGACACTGGCGGCAATGGCCAACCCCTTCCATGGCCAGGCTAAGCGCCTGGGCCAGGCGCACACCACCGCTGCGGTCGCGTTCCAGCAACTGCAGGGCCATGCGCTGGGCGGTTTTCTGGCCGACGCCCGGCAGCGTGCGCAGGGCGTCTATCAGTTGGCGGATAAGGGGGCTGAAGCTCATGGGAAAGGCCTGATAATTCTATGAGAGGCGGTTTATACCGGCGCAGCCTGACAGCGTCAAATCTCGCCTATCACAAGCGGCGCTCGATCCAAAGGCCGCCAGAACATCCAGGCATGCGCCCGGCAGCATCAGCAACGACCTGCAAACAACACCACAAAAAAAGCCGCCCTGGAACCCAGCGGCGGCTTTGCAACTGCAAATGCCTTAGAACGGCATCTTGAAGCCCGGCGGCAGCTGCATGCCTGCAGTCATGCCACCCATTTTTTCCTGGCTGCTCTGCTCGACCTTACGTACGGCATCGTTCAGTGCAGCAGCAATCAGGTCTTCGAGCACTTCCTTGTCGTCTTCTTCAGTCGACATCAGGCTTTGATCGATGCTGACGCGCTTGACGTCATGACGGCCGGTCATCACCACGCTGACCAGGCCGCCACCAGACTGGCCCGTCACTTCGGCGTTGGCCAGCTCTTCCTGCATCTTGGCCATTTTTTCCTGCATCTGCTGGGCCTGCTTCATCAGGCCGGCCATGCCACCTTTCATCATGGGGGTATACCTCGATTGGGTCGTGTGATGCAGCCCGCCGCAGGCCGGCCGCATGGTTATCCGTTACTGACCCTGACTGACCAGGGCTTCTACAGGTTCAATAGTATCCTGCCGCACGGTCGCACCGAACTGCTTGATCATCTGCTGGATCAACGGATCCTGCTCGATCGACGCCACGGCGTCCTGCTGGCGCTCGGCACGCTTGCGCGAGGCTGCCTGGGCCGGGGTTTCCTGCTCGGGCAGGATAAGCTCGATGCGCAGGTTCAGCGTGCGCCCCAGGTGCTGGTTGAGCGCTTCATTCAGCCGGCGTTGCTGGGTGGCGTTGAACAAGGCGCCCTGACCCGGGTCAAGGTGCAGCAGCCAGTCGTCACCGTCTGCAGCCATCAGCGTACAGTTTGCGGCGATGTTGCCTGTCATCCCGGACACAGGCAACTGTGGGAATAATTCCAGCCATTGCAGGGCCAGCCCGGTGGCGGGCTTGGCGGCCGGCAGCGGCTCGGGCGCAGCGATGGGGGCCTCTTCCTGAACGTGCTCGACCAGCTCGTCCAGATAGCTGAAGCCCACCGGCTCGGTTTCGCCGCCATAGTAGTCCTCATCCATCGGTGGCTCGTCATCACGCTCCATGCCCGCCGAGGCGTAGGCAGACGGATCGAATGGCGGCTCGTCATAGGCCGGCTGGGCATCTTGCGGCTCAGCGACTGGGGGCTGGGGCGCGGCAGCCGGCGCAGGCGCAGGCTCCGGCTCAACGGCAACGGGAGCAGGCTTGGCAGCAGGCTCCTCCCAGGGCAGGTCGATGACTTCCTCTTCCGGTGCCGGCTCGGGCTCGGGCTCGGCCAGCTCGGCCTTGGGCTCAGGTTGTGGTGGCGCAGCCGACATTGCCTCGACGGCAGCCGCAGGCTCGGCTTGCGGGGCCGCAACCACTGCAGCGGGTGCTGCGGCAGCAACGACAGGCGCGTCGGGGACCACCGTGGGCGCTGCCACCGGGGTTGCAGGATCAGCTGTGGCCTGGCTGATCCCCACCGGCTTTAGTACCGGTTTCGGCGCATCGTCGCTATCGGCCGGTCGGAACGCCAGCATCCGCAGCAGGACCATTTCGAAACCGCCCCGCGGGTCGGGTGCCAAGGGCAGGTCGCGTCGGCCAATCAGGCCCATCTGGTAATAGAACTGCACATCTTCGGCAGGCAAGGCCGACGCCAGCGCCAGCACTCGGTCGCGATCACCCTGACCATTGTCCACCGCCTCGGGCAGCGCCTGGGCAATGGCGACCCGGTGCAACACATTGAGCATTTCGGCCAGCACGCCACTCCAGTCCGGCCCCTGCTCGGCGAGGTTGCGCACCGCCTCCAGCAGCGCCCGCGCATCCCCTTCCAGCAGCGCCTGCAGCACACCGTAGACCTGGCCGTGATCGAGGCTGCCGAGCATGGCCCGCACATCGGCGGCCAACACCCTGCCCTCGCCGAACGCGATCGCCTGGTCGGTGAGGCTCATGGCATCACGCATCGAACCATCGGCAGCGCGGCCCAGCAGCCACAGGGCATCAGGCTCGAACGGAACGTTCTCGGCCTCCAGGACATGACTCAGGTGTTCGACCACCCGCTCCGGGCTCATGTTCTTCAGCGAGAACTGCAAGCAGCGCGACAGGATGGTGGCCGGCAGCTTTTGCGGGTCGGTGGTGGCGAGGATGAACTTGACGTAGGGCGGCGGCTCTTCCAGCGTCTTGAGCAAGGCGTTGAACGAGTGCGTGGACAGCATGTGCACTTCGTCGATCAGGTAGACCTTGAAGCGCCCGCGGCTGGGGGCGTACTGCACGTTGTCGAGCAGTTCGCGGGTGTCCTCGACCTTGGTGCGGCTGGCGGCGTCGATCTCGATCAGGTCGACGAAACGGCCTTCATCGATCTCCCGGCACACCGAACAGGTGCCACATGGCGTGGAGGTGATGCCGGTTTCGCAGTTCAGGCACTTGGCGATAATACGGGCGATGGTCGTCTTGCCCACGCCCCGGGTACCGGTGAACAGGTAGGCGTGGTGCAGGCGCTGATTGTCCAAGGCATTGATCAAGGCCTTCAGCACATGGGCCTGGCCGACCATTTCGCGGAACGAGCGCGGACGCCATTTACGTGCAAGAACCTGATAACTCATCGAAAAACCATCGTAGCCTGATCGAGCGGAAGATCGCTAATGCTAGCGGAGCGGGGCCGAAATTGCACCCTGCGCGCGTCGTCTCAGCGTTGAGGCAGGCGCGTTGTTCAGGGAGGGTACGCCTTTGCAAAATTTGCTGGCCCTCACGATCTTGAGCGAAATTGGACTACAACACTCGCTGCAAGACGGCAGTTTCGCCCCCAACCCAAACCGCACACAATCATGCACGACCCCTGGCACCTTCGCCGCAACAGAATAGACAACCCGATGCATCAGGATGATCGTGAACATCTCGAACTTGAGAAGTTACAAAATGAAGGCCGCAAGTTAAGGGCCGAGGCACAGAAATTTGTAGCAGAAGCGCGTAAGCTCAGGCAGGAGGCGTTCTGGTACCCAATCGCAACGGGTTCAGCAGTTGTCACGACCATCGTTGGCGTAATGGCACTGGCCAGCAAGCTCTGAGCTTCGATTAATCCAGCCACAAGGAGTAGCAAATGCACCACGCCGCCCAGGATCACAATAGGAGATCACTAAATGAAGCGGAAGCGTTCGCTGAAGAAATGCGCAACCTTAGAGCATCTTCGCCATGGACAGGTGTGCTCCTGTTTTACCTCGGCGCGATCTCTACGGGGGTATTGCTGATAGCAGGCATGCTGGTTTTGCGCTCGCTCTGATCCAACTCCCTGCCCTCACACTAACGCAAGCAAACCCGCACTCAAGAACAACCCTACACCAAACACAAAATGCGTGATCAGGCTCTTCAGGCAATTACGCGCTGGCGCAGGCGTTCTGGACGCAAAGAAACCCGCGCCCATCGCCGGCTGCATAAAGCACAAAGGCGCCACGACGGTAACCACACCTATTACCACTGCAGGCAGTAAGGTAGGCGCCAGCAACCAGCCCTCTCCCACCACCACAAGTAGAAACATCGCGAATAGCACACCGATGGCGTAATGAATCCCCCACCCCAACGCCAGCTCATGCCGCACCGGGTCCGCCTTGGCAATCGCTTGATGCCGCAGACGCCCATTCCGCAAATGCCCCGCCCAACGCCCGATCATGGCGAAATTCAGCGTTGCGATACCCAACCGCCTCAGCAGTAACCCCCACAGGTCCATCACTACAGTGGCACCTACGCCAATCGGCAATGCAGCTAGAAACATCGCAGTAAACGTCATTGAACAAGCTCTCGAAGGTTGACGGTCATTACCATGCCACGCAGCATAGAAGTTGAAGTCAACTTCAAGTCAAGGGCCCGAAATGGACATTGCCGACGTCGCCAAACGCACAGGCGTACCCGCATCGACACTGCGTTATTACGAGAAGAAAGGCTTACTCAAGTCACTGGCCGGACGCGGCCAGCGGCGACAGTTTGCAGCCGATGTTGCAGACAGGCTGGCACTGATCGCCCTGGGGCAGGCTGCGGGATTTTCTCTGGATGAAGTGGGGGCGATGCTGGTGGACCAGCAGGTCGATCGGCAGATGCTGGCGGCCAAGGCGGACGAACTGGATGCGCGAATCAGGCGGTTGCAAGCGATGAGCAAGGGATTGCGGCATGCGGCGCAGTGTCCTGAACAAGATCATCTGGCATGCCCGAAATTCCAGCGACTGATGAAGCTCTCGGCGGCGGGGCTCGGGAAAAGCAGGGGCTGCACTGCTTTAAAAAGATGATGGCACAATGATTCTAATGCGCCACTACCCAGTGTAAAGTTACGCGCCTCGACGCCCAGCCGTGCGCGAGTACAGCACTTACACTTAGGAAATGTTGCATGTCTACAATTAGAAATCTGACCGCTGCCGCCCTGATAGCGCTAACTACTGGTTGCGCTACCGGCCTCAATTCGGCCCAAGAGTCGGAACTTGCCAGCTACCGCGCCAAAAACCTCGCGGTGGAAGAAAAAAGCCCTGGGCTCGCTGCCGGCCTCGGCCTGCTTCCAGGGGGAGGTTCGTTCTATGGTCGCGCATACGGTTTTGGCGTCGTGAACCTGTTGTTCTGGCCTCTTTCCATTCTCTGGGACCCAGTGAGCGGGCATGACGCTGCAGAGTTCATCAACTACCAGGCCACCAAAGCTCACGTTGCAACGCTTAAGAAGCATGACATGGACGAGCTAGATGCCAAGCTGGAGTCCGACGCGATCGACCTCAAGCGGTACACGCTCGACAAACGCAGGATCGATGAAAAGTACAATCTGTAAGGGCTGCCCATCAGCGCAACCCTCGGCATGAGGAATACACATTCCGATGATGCCGCTCAGCGCGGACGTTGAAACCACTGAGGCCATACATGACGTATGGCTTCTGTCTTGTGGAACTGACATACCATTCAAGGATTATTCGAGTGAACTACTTGCGCGTCTGTTTTAGTGTCCCAAGCGCTTAATTCATTAGCTTATTTTTCACCACGCTCAGCTTTGCCATATGCACTGAGCTGATAATGGCCTCTGCCGTCTTGTTCCACTTGAACGGTTTGGCTGAATGCTCGTTGTTAGCCTTGATGAATTGACGGATCGCCGTTTTCAGATCAGTCACGCTTGTGAAGACCCCGCGATACAGCGCCCGTCTCTTCAACTGCGAAAACCAGCCTTCTACTGCGTTCAACCAAGACGCGCTGGTCGTTGTGAAATGCAGCTTGAAGCGCGGGTGTTTTTCCAGCCAACCCTTTATCGCAGCAGTTTTGTGGATTGAGCTGTGGTCCAGAATCACATGCAAATCCAGCCCGGCAGGTGTGTTGCTATCAATCTGTCGCAGAAAGTCCAGAAACTCTTTGGCCCGGTGCCGCTGGGTAATCCGGCCCATGACTTCACCCGTCATGATGTCGAACGCGGCATAGAGACTGGCGGTGCCATGGCGCTTGTAATCATGGGTGCGCTGCTCAATCTGCCCAGGTCGAAGTTGCAGCATTGGCTGAGTACGTTCCAGCTGGGAAATTGCACCGGACTTGACCAACCGTTTGCATCCCACTTGACCACCTGTTTGCATTCGACTTGACCAGCCATTTGCATCGGATGTGACCAGTGTACGGGAACGTCTTGACCGGCAGGAATCGACCCATTGCGGACGTTCGCGAGAGGCTGCTTTCGGCCAATAGCGGCCTGTCGACGACCTCAGCGGTTTTCACGTTGCGACATCGCGATGCACCGTCAGGTGATGAGCGACCTCAATGCGTAATGGGCACGCAGCTCTGACTCAAGGATGTACGACCCAAATGGTTCATCATGCGCTGTCTATCCGGAAGCCTAGAAGCTACATTTTTCAGCGCAGCATCAGTGTGGGCCGCTGGATGCCTAGCCTCAACGCGACCAAGTTGCCCTTTCAAATCCCTTTTGCCAGGCGAGCGGTAAGTTTTAGCGCCTGCGCCCGCAGCGCCTCACAAAACAAATCTACTGCTGCTGAGCTCGGTCTATGTTCGGGGCGTATCAACATGACCGAATAGGGGACGCTAACGCTCAGCCGGCGAATCGACAGCCCACTGTGCGCTGCTTCTAACCCGCTCAATGGGTTGATAATCGCCACTCCTAGCCCTTGCTTGACCATGGCGCATACCGATGCCGCGGTAGTCGTCTCGATGATCGTGCGCCTGTTCACTCCCGCGGCTCTGAAGTGCTGATCCAACCGTTGCCGGTAGGTATCAAGGCTCGCCAGATTGATGAAATTCACCTCGTGAAAGTCGCTTAGTTCCAGTTGGGGCTTGTTCAACAACGGGTGTCCATCCGGTAACACGCAAACCAGGCCAGCGCTAAAGAGGAGCTCTCCTTGGACTCCTCGTGGCACTTGCTCGCCTTCAGTCAAGCCAAGGTCATGCTGCTGTGCCAGCAGAGACTCTTCCAGCAATGGCGACTCCTGTGCAGTGATGCTCACGCTGACACCCGGGTGACTCTGATGAAACTGCCGGCACACCTCAGGGAGCAAGGCATGAGAGAAGAGAGGCAGGGAAGTAATAGCCAGCCTGCCATGTTCAAAGTTGCGGATCGCCTGGGCGAATCGATCAATGCGCTCCAGGCCGACGTAGGCCCGCTCGACTTCCTCAATCAGCAGCAACGCCTGCGCCGTCGCTAGCAGGCGCCCCCCCTCACGGTCAAACAGGCGCAGCCCAACAACCTGCTCCAACCGAGCCAGTTCACGGCTAATAGTCGGCTGTGAGGTGAACAGCAGTCGCGCAGCATTGGTAACGCTGCCGGCAGCCATGATAGCTCGGAATATTTCGATATGGCGCAGCGATAGCTTCATGGAAAGACCAGAAAGGAAAAGGCTGGGCATATCAGATATGAATCGATTAAAGAAAAAAAGCTATTTTTATGAAATTTTTACTCAGTTCATGCTGGTCGCATTCCTGTAACGAGGCACGCTCATGAATGCTGATGCACCTTTTGAATTATTAGCCGCTGCGGTTCGCCGTCATGGTTCGCCACTTTGGGCGTATGACGCCCGGACGATTATTGATCGTATTGAAAAACTGCGCGGCTTCGATACGGTGCGCTACGCGCAGAAAGCCAATCCCAATCTGCATATTCTTCGCTTGATGCGCGAACGGGGGGTGGTGCTCGATGCGGTTTCTTGGGGGGAGGTGGAGCGTGCCTTCGCGGCGGGAGCGTCGGTGGATGGCGATTCAGCGGGTGTTGTGTTGACGTGTGACCTGCTAGATCAAACGACCTTGGCCCGGGTAATCGAATCAAGGATTGAGGTCAATGTCGGCTCGATCGATATGCTTCGGCAGTTGGGGGAGCGATCGCCAGGGCATCGGGTCTGGCTCCGTATCAATCCCGGGTTCGGCCATGGCCACAGTCGCAAGACCAACACGGGAGGAGAAAACAGCAAGCATGGTATCTGGCACGAACAACTGGAAGAGGCACTCGACTGCATTAGCACTTGGGGTCTGCACCTGGTAGGTGTCCATATGCATATTGGCTCGGGCGTAGATTACCCGCACCTGGCGCAGGTAGCTCAGTCGATGACTGACCTCATTGCTCGGCTGGACAGGAACATAGAGGCCTTCTCCCTTGGTGGAGGTCTGGCTACACCGTACACAAGTACCGACAAACCGGTCGATATCAACCAATATGCCCGGATTTGGGCCGCTGCTCGGGAGAAAATCGAGGCAATCCTTGGCCATGCCGTACGCATGGAGATCGAACCTGGACGCTTTCTGCTGGCAGAGTCGGGTTACCTCGTGACCGAGGTTCGCGCAGTGAAGAAGGCAGGTGGCAATACCTTCATTCTGGTCGATGCCGGGTTCAATGACTTGATGCGGCCCGTCTTGTACGGCTCGTACCATCGCATGACCTTGCTCGACGTTGATGGCCTACCAGTGTCTCGCCCTCTGCAACCCACCCTGGTGGCCGGCCCACTCTGTGAGGCTGGTGATGTGTTTACTCAGAGCGAACACGCGTTGGCTCCCCAGGACTTGCCGCAGGCCAGGGTCGGCGACCTGCTGGTGATTCATGATACGGGCGCCTATGGTGCTTCCATGTCTTCGAACTACAACAGTCGCCCCCTGTTGCCGGAGTTACTGATCGAGAACCAAAGCTACCGAATGATAAGGCGGCGGCAGACCGTCCAGGAACTCTTGAGTCTGGAGTTGTGCCCATGAGGCGTTCCATTGTTGACCATCTGGTCATCGTGTCACCGACACTAGCGGCAGGCGCACAACTGGTCGAAAGGCAATTAGGGGTGAGCATGCAGCAGGGTGGCAATCATCCCCGCATGAGCACTCATAATCTACTTCTACGATTAGGCGACTGTTTTTATCTCGAGGTGATTGCGCCCGACCCTTTGGCGCCGAAACCCAGGAGGCCCAGGTGGTTTGGGCTTGATAAACTAAACGCCCAAGCATCTCCACGTCTGGCCCACTGGGTCGCGCGCACGGAATTTCTGGATGCCGCAGATGAAGAGCTACAGAGTGCTTTTGGTGTTATCGAACCGATGAACAGAGGCGAGCTGTCGTGGAGTATTTCCATCCATACAGACGGACAACTGCCGCTGGATGGAGTAGTGCCCAGCCTGATCGACTGGGGCGACTCGAAGCCACCGGCACAGAGACTTGACGAGAAGGGCTGTCAGTTGCAGCGTCTTGAGATTTTCCATCCCGAACCGGGTGCTGTCGAGCACCATTTGGAAATGATTGGCTTCTGCGGTCCGGTCAAAGTCATACGCAATGACCAATATGGTTTGCGGTCTTATATTGAGACACCGGACGGTCTCAAAATACTGTAGCGAAGGGCCGCTTCTGGCCGTCAGGGGCCTTGCGCCAAGGGCCGCAATGGGTCGAAGGCGGTCATTCCCGACTGGTCGCTTTCGACCCAAAGCGGTCTTGAACTGGCAGCACGCGATCTAGTGGACACTTGGGTGAGCGCGCAGCACAGTATGCGGGAGCGAGCAGCAGGCGAAGGGCAAATGGCTAAGAACCGAGACGATTTCACAGAGGGCACCAGGCGTAAGATCGGACAGCGCGCTGGATGGCTATGCAGTTTTCCAGGCTGTCGCGTTTCTACCGAAGGTGCGACCTCGGACGAGAGCGGGCGCATGAGCGTGGGCACCGCTTCTCACATCTGCGCCGCTGCGCCCGGTGGACCACGCTACGACGGAAAGATGACGATGGACGAACGTCGCTCGGTGACCAATGGGATTTGGATGTGCCGAAATCACGGCACTGCTATTGACTCGCCAGATTCGAAGTTCACTACCGAGTTGTTGCGCACTTGGAAGAAAGATGCCGAGACAGAATCAAGAAAGCGTGTTTTAGAGGGCACTGCACGGCCTGTATCTGAAGAATTCCAAGATGCTGGAGATCTTCGTGTCGCAGCAGCTGCTGATATTGAAATATTTCGCCGAACCGCGCGATGGCCAGCCACGTCGATTGAGCTCGCTTTGACCATTGAGGGTGTCAACGAATCCATTACAACAAAGTCACTGGCAAGAGCCGTTGTATCACTTGATGATCTCGTGCTTGTGGCACCTCCCGGTATGGGAAAGACGACAGTGCTGCTTCAAGTAGCCGAGGGGCTGCTTGCAGAACCAACAGGAATTCCGATGTTTGTCCCGCTTGCGGACTGGGCAACGGAGAATATGGAATTATTGGCATCCATCCTACGTCGGCCATCCTTCCGAGGGATATCAGAAGACATTTTTCGTGCGGCAGCAGCAAAACCTGGTGTAGTGCTGCTGCTGGATGGCTGGAATGAGCTTGACACTGCAGCGCGTCAACGCGCCCGTGTCCAGTTGAACTCATTGAAGGCCGAGCTGCCCGATCTCGGCATCATTATCTCGACACGCCGACAGTCACTTGATGTTCCCATCGAAGCGCTGCGCATCGATCTCTTGCCTCTCAGCTACAGCCAGCAGGAAGAAATAGCACGTGAGATGTATGGCGAGCCGGGAGTTCGCATTGTGGATGAGGCCTGGCGCACGCCAGGAATTCGCGAGCTAGTCTCCATCCCCCTTTACTTGACAGTGCTCTTGTCACTTCCGCGCGGCTCAGCCTTCCCGACAACGAAGGAAGAACTTCTACGCCGCTTCGTGGAAGCGCATGAAGCTATACCGGAGCACGCGGAAGCATTGCGCGCAGCTTTGGCAGGCCTGCACGACCGCTACCTGTGTGATCTGGCTGTGCGATCAACTAGCGCGTTTGCGGTTGCACTCTCGGAGGTAGAGGCCCGCCGGTCAATCAGCGACACCGGAAGGGTGTTGATGGACGAAGGGCAGGTGACGACGTTACCTCAACCGTACGATGCTCTTGAAGCTCTGATTAGCAATCATGTTCTGCTGCGGCTAGGGGACACCCCCGGCTACTCGTTCCAACATCAGCAATTTCAAGAGTGGTATGCGTCGCACATGGTCCAAGATCGCATGCGGTTGGCCTCTGAGGATCCGGTCGAATTGAAGACTTTGCAGACGCAAATATTTGACAAGCCTGCTTGGGAAGAGGCAACACTGTTCGCGGTCGAGCGGCTCGCGCGTAGTACCGACGAATTGCAAAAGGCGGTTTGTGCACGATCAGTACTGGCGGCTCTGGAAGTTGATCCATTGCTCGCAGCCGAAATGATTTATCGGTCGTCGGATGAAATTTGGGCATTGGTCGCGGATGACGTACAGCGCTTCGTGAGGGCATGGCATGTGCCCGGCACGGTTGATCGCGCACTCAGGTTCATGCTCACGTCCGGCAGACCGGAGTTCCTCGCTGTAATCTGGCCGCTTGTGACTCACGAGGGTGAGCAAAATAGCCTGCGTGCACTGCGTAACTGCCGACAACTTCGGCGGGCGGTGTTTGGAGGGGACGCTGCGAGTACCATCGCCGCGCTACCAGACAGCCCACGGGAGGTTCTACTGCATGAAATGGCTATGCACGGTGATGTAGAGGGACTCGGTCTCGCAACAGACCTCGCAAAGATGGATCCCCATACTGACGTACAGTTGTCTGTGGTTAGTGCGCTGTCGTTTCGAAGAGCTGATTTTCATATAGCCGAGATCCTTCGGGCTGTCTCAGATGCCACATTGGATCAGATCGTTAGGCGACAGACTCTGGATGTTGAGGAAGTCGCAGATTTTCAGTGTCGCGAACGTCTTGCACAGGCGCAGCATCGCTCAATTGAGGCGGAAACGGATTACGAGAAGCTGCATCGAATTGCGCGTACACCACGCGATGAGTCGCTGGAGCATGAGTTGTACAGAATTCTGTCAACTGTGGAATTTGAGCGCGGGGACCGAAACGTCAGCTCGCTTGCTGAGACGTTGCGCACACATTATCCCTTCGTTGTAGCGAAAGCCCTCGTAGTCCGGGTGCTTGAAGGACGGTCGCTATTTCACCACGCTGCAGAAATCGTCTCTGCTGGAAGGATCGTTGAGGATGATAACTCGCTGCTGAAGATCGCACAGGAGGACTTAGGCCAGTACAGTCAGCGTGCCTCCATCGCTGCTTCGGTGCTTGGTCCTCGCTCGTCAGCCGTGTTGCTTGACATGCTGTTCGAACTTGAACCAAGTCGTAAGGTGAACGGCGCGTGGGACCCAGAGGTGAATAAGCTATTTCATGGCCTTGAAGGAAGACTAGCGCTCGCACCTGCCGAAAGTATTCTTGAGGCTGTACAGGCGCGGTCTGCGTCAGCGTCGGTTTCGCAGATGGCGCTGATGGCCGAGTTGTTGATCCGATGTCGCGGAGAGCAATCGAGTCACGATCGACCTTTCAGTAACACAGTAAAAAGCAGTGTCGCCGGTCTTATGGAGGAGTGGGCATACCGAATGCTGGCGTCCAGCGATGCGACGAGGATGCAGACGGTGAGTCTCGTGAAACTTGCCGCCTGTGCACCATCTGGCCAACTCTTGCCAGTCCTTCAGGCACTGCTCGATGACAATCTTCAGCGCCTTCGAGCCTTCCGCGAGCAGGCAGAAGCGGAGAGGTGGCGGCCTGGGAATGCACTGGATGAAGCGCGCACGCCTCATACCCATGAATATGCGCGTGCTTTTCGAGCGCTAAAGCTTCCGGAAACTAGGTACATCCTGTACGGCTATCTAGACGATTTAAATTTTGGCGAAGAAGCCACAAGTGTACTTGTCGAGCATTGGCGGCTCACTAACGAACCTCAGCCGGTTGAAAATCGCCTATTTGGCAGGCTCGATTTTTCAGATGTTCCTGCGCGACGGGCAACGCGCATCGGCGATCCCGAAGAAACTTGCGAGGAGGCCGACACCATATTCGCGGTGGTTCAAAGGTTGCTCGAAGGAGATAGCGATGATCAGCATCGGCTTGCCGTTGCGCTTGGCACACGAGCTGCGCGCCTTCCTCACGGTAGGTGGCGCAGCGTGGTTAAACAACTGCTTGGGCTGGCCCTACCGCGTGCTCGTTGCTCGTTGCTCGTGAATCTCTGCCTCTCAGGCGAGATTCTCTCACTTGATGAAGTCACACGCGGCATCTCCGACACACTGAATGATGCCAAGTTGCGCACATGGATCCTCTCTCAAAGCAATGGGTATGAACTCAAGCAATGGTTGCAGCTCTTACCGTTTACGGACAAAGCACTCGATGGGTTCGATTTGCTCACAACATTACCTAATTCGTTCCACCACCCTAACATGCTCGAGGATGTTGTGTTTGCATGCGGGAGTCTGGCCGACGATGAGGGCGGCTGTTGCCTGTTCAGGCTAGCAGTGTTGTTTCCTGCCTTTTACGGTGATTACAGTTGGCTCCGTACAATCTTCCGATTGGCTACGGGTTCTCTAGATATCGCGCATCAACTGATAGATCTTGCTGTGCATGGGGTTTTCGAGCAGAAGGGGCTCGATCACTGGTTCATCGCCCGCGAAATCGCTGGATTGCTAGAAGTACATGCCGACGTCCGGGACCATACATATGCACTGCTCGCAGATGGTCCCACAACGCCGGGGTTGGTGCTCCTCGCGACAGCGATATCCGAAGCGCCCGATATGCCAGGACTTTTGCTGCTTGTGCGGGCAGAGATTTCGACGGGCCGCAATTTCGCCGGCTACCGCGCGGTCGAATATGTTGCAACTGAGCGTGTCCCCTCACGCGATTGGTCAGGGGTTTTCGAAATCTTGCCCGCACCTGTCGCGGAGCTGAGGCGAGATCTCTTGGCGATGTGCACGGACGGTGGTCCGTCCGACGTGGCTGCACGATACCTGCGAGAAATTGATGAAATCAGAGACATACACGGGCTGCCTGAAGACGAACCGCGTCACCCAAATTTCGCCTCTGGTGTTAGCTGGCCGTTTCTAAACGCGCGCGAATCGGCTGAGTGAATTACCGACGCTTCGCCGACAACTTGAGCCTAAATACGTGTTCTCGATACCGAATTCGAGTCAAGTGACCGCTGCGGAAACTAAGCGCGACTGACCGCTTCTGGCCGAAAGCAGCCGATGGCGGATGTCCGCAATGGGTCGAAAGCTGCCGGTCAAGATGTAGTCGTGCGCTGGTCACATCCGATGCAAATGGCTGGTCAAGTCGAATGCAAACAGGTGGTCAAATCAGTGCAATTACCCACCAGCGCCTGGATCTGGGTTTTCTCGTCAACCGAGAGTACCGTGGCGTTGTCCGGCGGGCTCAGATAGAGCCTGACGACATCAATAACCTTTTCGGCGAAATGCGGATCATTGCTGGTTTTGAATGTCTTCAGTCGGTGCGGTTTGAGATCGGACGCCGCCCAGATCTGCCGAACTTGCCAGGTGGTAACACACGCGTATTGGCCATCAGCCGAACGCTCCAGTGCGTCGCTTCCTTGGGTACCCGCTGAGTGGCCAGGGTCAGAATTTCTCTGACTTTATCAGCTCCCAGCTTCAGCGGCTGGACGCTGCGCGGCAAGTCATTCAGGCCCTCGATGCCCGATTCAAGGTAGCGTTTTCGCCACTTGAACACCGTGGGTGAGGTCATCTGTAACTGCACACATATGGCCTTGGGTGTCACCCCTTCAGCGAGTAAAAGGAGTATCCGCGCCCGTTGCCCGAGGAATTGCTCCAGTGTACTCCTGCGTAGCCAGTGTTGAAGCGTAATGACGTCAGCAGGTTGCAGTGAAAAGGAAGCGATGGGTCGAGGCACCCGAGAAACTAGGCGAGGGGTGATGGCAAGCAGTATATCTATTTCGTTAGAAAATGAACTAACCGCTCACGACACTAGCACCATGCACGCAGAACAACAAACCCGAACCTCAGGCACCAGCTTTAGCTAACCTTATTCGTACAGAGCAATTGCTCCTCTGAGCTGATCTGCAAAACCATAGATATCATCAACCGAGGTAATCGGATGGCGAGTTTCGTTCTTCTCAGCATCAAAAAGCCCGATATACTTCTGACTACGATTGAAGTGTAAACGACAAATAGGCTTACGATTGTTGTCATCAAGCAGAATCCCAAAGTAGCTTTGAGTATCTCTTTGCACAATGCGCTTGGCATCGACGACAGCTCGCACTATCGCTTTGACAATGTGGAATCCTTCCAGCTCATCGAGAGTGGTTTGGACTCGATCATCAGCATCCTCTTCAGCCGGCTCGCTTACAGAGCTCTGCTGAACGGCCATCATTGCATAGGAGGGCTCCACAGCCCCGCTCATCGCGGACTTTAAGCGGTCGTTGATCTGATCCCCTAGGAATTGAATTGCTGCCTTCCTAGTCAAGGTGGTGAACTGCTCCCGGACCTTTTGGGTGATAATTCCATCGTACACACGAGCTGCGAAGAACTTAACAAAGTCATCACTTGGCTGACTGAATTGCGCGGCCATTTCCTTCTTGATCTGACCAACATACTTCAATTCGCCAGCGGCATTAATGATTGAGTCGACGTCAAATGCGGACTTCGTCAGCTTCTGAAGCTCGGGTAGCGCATGCTCATCCAGATCCAGAAGGTCCAGCTCAAGGAATGGTTTCTCGTCCATCTTGTTAGGAGCATCGAGGTCGGTGAAGAAGCGGTACACCTGACCATTAGTGAGGATCGAAATACGAGCACTGGTGACGTGGAAATAACGGAAGAGCTGGCTCGCGTGATTGATATGCAACGGCTCACCAATCTTCTTGCACTCAATAAGGATCTGGATTTCGCCATTCTTCATGATGGCATAGTCGATCTTCTCCCCCTTCTTCGTCCCAACGTCGCAGACGTACTCTGGCGTCACCTCAGAGGGGTCGAAGACATCGTAACCTAGGACAGAGTTGATGAAGGGCATAACAAAGGCGATCTTGGTCGCCTCTTCCGTTTGGATTGCAGTCCCCTGCTGGCGGATTTTGGCGGATAACGCGTTCAGTCGCTCTACGAATTCCATGTCTCGCTCCTCGCTCAGATACCACATCCTAGTAGCACTGCTGCCGTACTGGCAATTGCAAATCACTGCGAGAGACAGAAAGAAACCGCCACATAAGCGGATGAGAGGGCAGCGCCGATGATATTGGCGTAACCGGAGAGGGGTATTGGAGAGGCAAGATGACGAAGCTAGAATGCTCAGCAGAGTGCACCACTTAGGTGTACTAAGGCACTGGTCCACTTCGAGATTTTTAGAGAAAAAAGTCCTTTAGAATTAAGGACTTGCGTAATGGAGGCGGCCCCACCAGCCACACCCCGGCACTCGATGTTCCCGCTATGGCTGCTCCCTTCCGGGCCTGACCAGGTTAACGGGTAATCAATGCGGGGGGACCGATGGGGCCACCACTACGCGGCTCGCCAAGCAGCGAGCCGCGCCATTGTACCGGTCTGGGGCGAAGTTACAACCTTTAACCGGAGAAAAAGTCATCATTTCTCAATGACTTGTCCAGATCGAGATGGCTGGCCCGGCCTCATCGCCGGCAAGCCGGCCCCCACAGGGACCGCACCAAGCCTGAGGGCAACACAATACCTGTGGCCGGCTTGCCGGCGATGGGGCCAGGACAATCAGATGGCAATGCCCTGCTCGTCCAGGAACACGACGAACGCATCCTCATCCAGCACCTTGACCCCCAGCTCACTGGCCTTGGCCAACTTGGAACCGGCGCCAGGGCCAGCGACCACGCAGTGTGTCTTGCCCGACACCGAACCGGCCACCTTGGCCCCCAGGCTTTCCAGCTTCTCTTTGGCGATGTCGCGGCTCATGCGCTCCAACGTGCCGGTCAGCACCCAGGTCTGGCCAGCCAGGGGCAAGCCCTCGGCGACCTTCTTTTCGCTGTTCCAGTGCATGCCGAACGCCAGCAACTGGGCTTCGATGTCTCTGGCCAGCTTCTGGTTGGCCTCGTCCTTGAAAAATTCGCGCACGGCTTCGGCCTGTTTCGCTGCCAGCGCCTGACGCAGGTCGATGCCGTCGGCCGCGATGATCTTGTCCAGGCTGTCCAGCTTGGCGACCAGCTTTTCCGCGCCCGTGGGCCCGACCGAAGCGATGTCGAGCTTGGCGATCATCCCGGCCAGGGTAGTGCTGGCAGCGAATTCGGCAGCCAGCTCACCTTCGTCCTGCAATTGCATGCCGCAACCGAGCAACTGTTCGATGACCTTGCAGTTGTGTTCGTCTTCAAAGAAGTTGTGGATCTCGTAGGCCACTTCCAGACCAATGTCCGGCAGGTACGTCAGCACCTGCGGCAACGCCTGCTGCACCCGGGCCAGGCTGCCCAGCGAGCGGGCCAGTACCTTGGCGGTCTCCTCCCCCACATCCGGGATGCCCAGGGCATAGATGAAGCGCGCCAGGCTCGGGCGCTTGCTGGCCTCGATGGCATCCAGCAGTTTCTTGCTGGAGACTTCGGCAAACCCCTCCAGCCCGACGATCTGGTCGAATTGCAGCTTGTAGAGGTCCGCCGGCGAACCGATCAGGCCTTCGTCCACCAACTGCTCGACGCTCTTCTCGCCCAGGCCGTCGATATCCATGGCTCGCCGCGAAACATAGTGAATGATCGCCTGTTTGAGCTGGGCACCACAGGACAGGCGGCCGACACAACGGTACACTGCACCTTCGCTGGTGGTTTCCTTGCCCTTGCTACGCTTGACCAGCTGAGTACGCTCAACCTGGGAGCCACACACCGGGCACGCGCTTGGCACCTGCACCGGGCGGGCGTCTTCAGGACGGCGTTCAAGCACCACCTGCATGACTTGCGGGATCACGTCACCGGCACGGCGGATAATTACCGTATCGCCGATGCGCAGGCCCAGCCGGGCAATCTCGTCCATGTTGTGCAGGGTGGCGTTGGACACGGTCACGCCAGCCACCTTGACCGGCTTGAGGCGTGCAACCGGCGTGACCGCACCGGTACGCCCGACCTGGAATTCCACATCCAGCACCTCGGTGAGCTCTTCCATGGCCGGGAACTTATGGGCGATGGCCCAACGCGGCTCGCGGGCGCGAAAGCCCAGCTCGCGCTGGGAGGCCAGGCTGTTGACCTTGAACACCACCCCATCGATTTCGTACGGCAGGCTGTTGCGCCGCTCGCCGATATCGCGGTAGTAAGCCAGGCACTCCTCGATACCAGCCGCATGCCTGAGCTCGCGACTGATCGGCAAGCCCCATGCCTTGAGCTGCTCGAGGATACCGATATGGCTCTCGCCAATGCTTGCCGAGACCTGGCCAACGCCATAGCAGCAGAATTCCAGCGGGCGGCTGGCGGTGATCTTCGAGTCCAACTGGCGCAGGCTGCCGGCAGCTGCGTTGCGCGGGTTGGCGAAGGTCTTGCCCCCGGCTTCGGCCTGTGCGGCATTGAGGCGATCGAAACCCGCCTTGCTCATGAACACTTCACCACGCACTTCGAGCACAGCCGGCCAACCTTTGCCCTGCAGCTTGAGCGGGATGTTGCGCACGGTACGCACGTTGGCGCTGATGTCTTCGCCGGTGGTGCCGTCACCCCGGGTCGCGCCCTGGACCAGTTGGCCATCGCGATAGAGCAGGCTCACCGCCAGGCCATCGAGCTTGGGCTCGCAGCTGTAGTCGACCGCGCCCGGCTGGTCGAGGCCCTCCACCACACGGCGGCCGAACTCACGCAGGTCGGCTTCCTCGAAGGCGTTGCCCAGGCTGAGCATGGGCACTTCGTGGCGCACCTGGCTGAACGCGGCCAGGGCAGCGCCGCCGACGCGTTGAGTGGGCGAGTCGGGAGTGATCAGGTGAGGATGTTCGGCTTCGAGGGCCTTGAGCTCGTTGAACAGGCGGTCGTACTCGGCGTCCGGCACGCTGGGCTCGTCGAGTACGTAGTAGCGGTAGTTGTGCTGGTCGAGTTCGGCGCGCAGTGCGTGGATTCGGGATTCGGCGTTCATTCTTCAGGTTCTCTTGCAAAGCAAAAGAGCAGCCCTAGGCTCAATGCCAGTCAGTTAAACGATTTGGGGCCGCTTTGCGGCCCATCGCCGGCAAGCCAGCTCCCACAGGCACAGCGCAGACCTCAAGAACTGCATGGTATCTGTGGGAGCCGGCTTGCCGGCGATGGGCTGCGAAGCAGCCCTGGTAACGCTAACTGACTGGCATTAGCCCCAGGCTGCTCTTGCGCTTGAAACGAAGCGAGCAAGACCAGGGCATGGTCCGCTCGCTCAATGACATCAGCGTTTCTGGGTCAGCGCGCGGCGCTCGAACTCGACGATGCGCTGGCGGTAATGCTCGATGGTCTGGGCGGTGAGCACGCTGCGCTGGTCATCCTTGAGCTCGCCATTGAGCTCGTGGGCCAGCTTGCGCGCCGCAGCGACCATCACATCGAAGGCCTGTTTCGGATGACGCGGCCCTGGCAACCCGAGGAAGAAGCTCACCGCACGGGTGCTGAAGTGGTCGATGTCGTCCAGGTCGAAAATGCCGGGTTTGACCGCGTTGGCCATGGAGAACAGGACTTCGCCGTGACCGGCCATGCTTTCGTGACGGTGGAAAATGTCCATTTCACCGAAGCGCAAACCGCTTTCAAGAATATTCTGCAGCAGCGCCGGGCCCTTGAAGCCACCTTCGTCGCGGGAGATCACGCTGATCACCAGCACCTCTTCGACCGGCGGCAGCTCCTTGGCAGCACCGCCCGCATCAGCAAAACCACTGTTGCGGTTGTTGTCGCCAGCAAAATCGTCATCGGCATCGGCGAACAGGTCGGGCTCGCGCTGCTCGGCCACCAGGTCCAGGTCGCCCTGCGGCTGCAGTTCAGCGGCACGTTTGCCACGCTTGCTGGCCTTGGCCGGTTTCTGCTCGCGCTCGCGTTCACGCGCCGGCGCACTGAGCGACGGCAGGTCGCTTTCGTCCAGCTCCGGTTCCTTCTGGGTATCGAGCACCCGCGACGGGCCGAGCACCTCAGCGCTGCCTTCCTCGTCCGGGAGGTTGGAATAACTGCGATCCAGACGGAATTTCAACTTGCCTTTTCCGCCGCGCATACGGCGCCAGCCGTCGAAAAGAATACCGGCGATGACAATGATGCCGATGAGGATCAGCCACTCGCGCAGACCGATTTCCATGTAATCCCGTGCCTCTATAAAAATATGCTTGAAAACAAAGGCTTCAAAGCCCTTTAACACGTGGCGCCAACTCTATGTTCTGACAGGCGTTTTACCCACGCAAAAAACGAGTGACATTAAGCTAGCACGACCAAAGACAACTTTACACCGTCTGTCGCACATGGCGGGGGCATTTACCTGCACAATCCGCCTTCTCTTCGCTCATCAGGCGTCGACCATGGCCAATGCCTCCTCCACATCCACTGCAACAAGACGTGAACACCCAGGCTCATGCATGGTTACCCCCATCAATTGATCCGCCATCTCCATGGCAATCTTGTTATGGGTGATGTAGATGAACTGCACGCTTTCACTCATTTCCTTGACCAACCGGGCATACCGGCCGACGTTGGCATCGTCCAGCGGCGCATCGACCTCGTCGAGCATGCAGAACGGTGCGGGGTTCAACTTGAAGATGGCAAACACCAGCGCCAATGCGGTCAGTGCCTTCTCGCCCCCGGACAGCAAATGGATGGTGCTGTTCTTCTTGCCCGGTGGGCGTGCCATGATCGTCACTCCTGTATCGAGTAGATCTTCGCCCGTCAGTTCCAGATAAGCGCTGCCACCACCGAAAACTTTTGGGAAAAGTGCCTGTAATCCGGCATTTATCTGATCAAAGGTATCCTTGAAGCGGTTGCGGGTTTCCTTGTCGATCTTGCGGATGACGTTTTCAAGCGTCTCCAGCGCCTCGACCAGATCGGCGTCCTGGGCATCAAGGTAGCGCTTGCGCTCGGACTGTTGTTCGTACTCCTCGATCGCGGCCAGGTTGATCGCGCCCAGGCGCTGAATACGGGCGTCGATCTGTTCCAGCTCCTGCTCGGTACCCTGTTCGCTGGCCTCGGCCTCTACGGTGGCAAGCACACCCTGCAAATCGTAGCCGTCAGCCAGCAATTGCTCCTGCAAGGTCTTGCGCCGCACATCCAGCCCCTGGCACTCCAGGCGCATCTGCTCGAGCTGGCCACGCAGCAACTGCGCCTGCTGCTCGGCCTGGGTGCGGCGCTTTTCGGCGTCGCGCAGGGCACGATCGGCTTCGTCCATGTGCAGGCGCGCCTGGCGCATTTCTTCGTCGACGCTCATGCGCCGCTCAAGCAGCTCTTCCAGCTTCAGGCGCAGCTCTTCCAGCGGTGCCTCGCCCTCCTCCAGGTTCAGGCTCAGCTGCTCCTGCCGCTCGCTCAGGCGTGCCGCCTGCAGCTCCAGACGTTCCAGGGCCTGGCGGGTCGAGTCGTGCTGGGCGCGCAGTGATCCCAGGCGCACAGCCAACTGGTGAGCGTGATCCTTGTGCTGGCGAGCTTCCTGGCGGATCCGGTCAAGGCCTTCGCGCAGGGTATCGCGGCGGGCCATCAACTGTTCGCGTTGCTCGGTGTCCTGGGCCATCAGGTCCAGGGCCTCTTGCAGCACCAGGCGGGCTTCGCCCAGTTGCTCATGCTCCAGAGCGCGCTGCTCCTGAAGTTCGCTCAATTCTTCCTGCAGCCGGCGCCGACGCAGCTCCACCTGTTCGGCACGGGCCCGGCCTGCCGAAAGGCTGGCCTTGAGCTCGCCATGCTGGCGGCTCTCTTCCTGGGTGCTACGGCGTAGCTGCTCGCGCTGCTCTTCCAGGCCCAGTTGCTGCTCACGCAAGGCTTGCAGCTGTTGCTCCATCTGCTCCAGCGTAGCTTCCAGCTCCAGCTGCTCCTGGCCGAGGCGCTCGATTTCCTGCCCCCGTGCCAGCACTCCACCTTGAGAGTCGCCCCCCCGGCTGACGCGTAGAAAATGCCGACCAACCCAGTAACCATCGCGGCTGACCAGGCTCTGGCCTTCGCCAAGCCCGGCGCGTTCAGCGAGGGCTTGAGCCAGGTCTTCAACTGGCCGGACCTGGGCCAGCCAAGGGGCCAGGTCGGTGTGCCCCTCGACTTTGTCGAGCAAGCTGCCGGGCCGGCGTGGACCCTCCTGCCCCGCCACCAACAGACGCAGCTCGCCTTGCTCCAGCTCGGCAAAATCCAGGCCGGTGAAGTCCTCCACCAGCACGGCCTGCAGGTCAGCGCCCAACACGGTTTCCACCGCCAGCTCCCAACCCGGCTCCACACGCAGCCCTTGTGCCAGGCGCGGCCGCTGCTCCAGGCCTTGACCGCGAAGCCAGTCGGCAGCACCAGCCCCAGGTTCGAGCGCGGCCTGTTGCAATGCCTCCAGGGATGCCAGACGGCCCCCCAGGCGCTGCAAGTCGCCTTGCTGTTGCTGCTGAGCCTGGGTCGCCTGCTGCAATTGCGCGCGTACGCCCTCCAGGCGCTCGACCACCTGCTCTTCGGACAGCTGCAGCTCTTCAAGCAGCATCTCGCTGGCAGCCAGCTGCTCGGACAGCTCCAGCATGGCGCCGTCCTGCGGGTCAGCGCCCAACTGGTCGCGCTCCTCGCCCAACTTGCGCTGGCGCTCGGCCATGCGCTCCAGGCTGGTTTCAAGTTGCTGCAGGCGCGACTGCTGCACCTCGGCCTGGCGCCGCGGCTCGGCGGAGCGGGTGTTGAAGCTGTCCCACTGCTCCTGCCAGCCGTGCATGCCCAACTCGGCCTCTTCGAGGGTGGCGGCAGCCTCTTGGGCTGCGGCCAAGGTCATTTCCTGCTCCGGTTCGAGCATCGCCAGCTCTTCACCGAGGGTAGCCAGCAGGGTGCGGTCATGCCCAAGGTGTGACTCGGTTTCCTGGCGCGTGCGCTCGGCTTCCTTCAGGTCATCCTGCAATTGGCGCAGGCGCTGCTGACCGTGCTGAATGCTCTGCTCGACCCGGGCAATGTCACCGGCCACCGAATAGAAGCGCCCCTGCACCTGGTTGAAGCGCTCGGACAGTTCGTGATGGCCGTCACGCAGCCGCTCGATGCTCGCATCGGCATTGCGCTGTTCGGCAACCAGCGCCTCATGGGCCACATCCTGATCGCCAATCACCGACTCGCGCTGGCGTACGCGCTCATCCAGGTCACGCCAGCGCAGCGCCGCCAAGCGTGCTTTGAGCTGCCGTTCCTGGGCCTTGTACTCACGGTATTTCTCAGCGGCCTGCGCCTGGCGGTGCAGGCGTTCGAGCTGGCGCTCGAGCTCATCGCGCAGGTCGGTCAGGCGCGCCAGGTTCTCCTGGGTGCGGCGGATGCGGCTTTCGGTCTCGCGGCGGCGCTCCTTGTACTTGGAGATGCCCGCCGCCTCTTCGATGAAGTTGCGCAGCTCCTCGGGTTTGGCCTCGATCAGCTTGGAGATCATGCCCTGTTCGATGATCGAGTAGCTGCGCGGGCCCAGGCCGGTGCCGAGGAAGATGTCGGTGATGTCGCGGCGGCGGCATTTGGTGCCGTTCAGGTAATAGGTGTTCTGCCCGTCACGGGTGACCTTGCGGCGGATGGAGATTTCCGCATAGGCGGCATATTCGCCCAGCAGCGTGGTCTCGCTGTTGTCGAAGATCAGCTCGATGCTGGCCTGGCTGACCGGTTTGCGGCTGGTGGAGCCATTGAAGATGACATCGGTCATCGACTCGCCACGCAGGTTCTTCGCCGAGCTTTCGCCCATCACCCAGCGCACCGCATCGATGATGTTGGACTTGCCGCAGCCATTGGGCCCGACCACGGCCGCCATGTTGCTGGGGAAGTTGACGGTGGTCGGGTCGACGAACGACTTGAACCCGGCCAGGCGAATGCACTTCAGGCGCATCGGTCAGCCTCGGGCCAGCGCCGCCAGCACCAGCTCGCAACTGCGCTGGCAATAGGCGGTGAGTACCTCGCGGATGCGCGGCAGATCACGGGCGACCACGGCGTCGAGCAGGTGGGCGAACAGGTCAAGGTAATCGAGCATGTTGGCCTGGCGCTGGTCGAGGGCCAGATAATAGGCCCGGCTCATGGCCGGCTGCAGGTTTTCGACGGTTTCCTGCAGGTAAGGATTGTCGGCAAACGGATAGGCGGCGCGCATCACGGCAAAACTGTCGGCGACGAAGGCCTTGATGTCACCTTGTTCACGGGCCTGCTGCAGGCGTTGCTGGATGTCCAGGAACGGGCGCAGGTCTGCGTCGGTGCGCCATTTCTGCGCAACGGCGTTACCCAGCAGAATGTAGAACTCGCCCATGAGGGCGCACAGGCTGCGCACGCTGCGCTCGTCGAGCCTGGTCACATGGGCGCCGCGGCGCGGCAGGATCGCAACCAGGTGACGACGCTCGAGGATCAACAACGCTTCACGCACCGAGCCGCGGCTGACATTCAACGCCTGGGTGACCTTCTGCTCCTGGATGCGCTCACCCGGCTCGAGCTCGCCGCGGATGATGCGTTCGGCCAGGTAGTCGGCAATCTGCTCGGAGAGGCTGTCCGGCGCCTTGAACGTCATGGTTTTCCTTCAAAATCATTGAACTGGGCACAAGTGGGCGATTGTAGCGCACTTGGCCAGCAGTCGCGCAGAGGGGCGGCAGCCTTTATTTGAGCCGCCAGACAACGGTCAAGGCGGCCCGATCTATGCTTTGTATATGGGCAGGCTGGGCGGCCAGACTACCGCGCGGAGAATTTCTTGACCCTTAAGTCAGAAAATTATTGACCAGCGCGTCAGCTCTGCTTATTGTCCGCTCAACAACAATAAAACCATTGCGAGGCCATCCCCGTGATCCAGTTTCTCGTCAACCAGGAGCTGCGCAGCGAGCACGCCCTGGACCCGAACATGACGGTGCTGCAGTACCTGCGTGAGCACCTGGGCAAACCCGGCACCAAAGAAGGCTGCGCCAGCGGCGACTGCGGCGCCTGCACCGTGGTGGTCGGCGAGCTGACCCAGGATGATCAAGGCCAGGACAGCCTGCGCTACCGCAGCCTCAACTCCTGCCTGACCTTCGTTTCGTCGCTGCACGGCAAGCAACTGATCAGCGTCGAGGGCCTCAAGCACCAGGGCGAACTGCACAGCGTGCAACAAGCCATGGCCGACTGCCACGGCTCGCAATGCGGCTTCTGTACCCCAGGCTTCGTCATGTCGCTGTTCGCCCTGCAGAAAAACAGCCAGGGCCACGACCTGCATCAGGCCCAGGAGGCGCTGGCGGGCAACCTGTGCCGCTGCACCGGCTACCGCCCGATTCTCGATGCTGCCGAACAGAGCTGCCGCCAACCCTGCCGTGATCAGTTCGACGCGCAACAAGCACTGACCATCAGCCGCCTGAAAGCCATCACACCAACCCAGACCGGCGAGCTCAATAGCGGCGACAAGCGCTGCCTGGTGCCGCTGACCGTGGCCGACCTCGCCGACCTTTATAGCTCGCACCCCGAAGCGCGCTTGCTGGCAGGCGGCACCGACCTGGCGCTGGAAGTCACCCAATTCCACAAGACCTTGCCGGTCATGATCTATGTCGGCCACGTGGCCGAACTCAAACGCATCGACAAGACCGCCAGCCACCTGGAAATCGGTGCCGCCACGCCGCTCACCGATTGCTACGGCGCGCTCAATGAGGAATACCCCGATTTCGGCGACCTGCTGCACCGCTTCGCTTCGCTGCAGATCCGCAACCAGGGCACCCTAGGCGGCAACATCGGCAACGCCTCGCCAATCGGCGACTCACCGCCCTTGCTGATCGCCCTCGATGCACAGATCGTGCTGCGCCAGGGCGACCGCCAGCGCACGATGCCGCTGGAGGACTACTTCATCGACTACCGCATCACTGCCCGCCAGGACAGCGAATTCATCGAGAAGATCATCGTACCGCGAGCCAGCAATGACTGGGCCTTCCGTGCCTATAAAGTCTCCAAGCGTCTGGATGACGATATCTCGGCCGTGTGCGGCGCCTTCAACCTGAGCATCGAAGACGGCGTGGTCAGCGGGGTGCGCATTGCCTTCGGTGGCATGGCCGCGATCCCCAAACGTGCCCGCGCCTGTGAAGCAGCCCTGCGCGGCAAGCCCTGGAACCAGGCGAGCCTGGAGCGCGCCTGCCAGGCCCTGGCCGAGGACTTCACCCCGCTCAGCGACTTCCGCGCCAGCAAGGAATACCGCCTGCTGGCCGCGCAGAACCTGCTGCGCAAGTACTTCATCGAACAGCAAACGCCGCACATCGAAACCCGGGTGACCGACTATGTCTAACCATCACGCCGTCAAGAGCCAGGCCGAGATGGCCGAACTGTTCAGCCAGGACCTGACCACCGGGGTTGGCCGCAGCGTCAAGCACGACAGCGCCGACAAGCACGTGGCAGGTGAAGCGGTGTACATCGACGACCGCCTGGAATTCCCCAACCAGTTGCACGTCTATGCGCGCACCGCCGACCGTGCCCACGCACGCATCCTGCGCATCGATACCACACCTTGCTATGCCTTCGAAGGGGTGCGCATCGCCATCACCCACGAGGACATTCCTGGCCTGAAGGACATCGGCCCGGTGGTGGCCGGTGACCCGTTGCTGGCCATCGACAAGGTCGAGTTCTTCGGCCAGCCGGTGCTCGCCGTGGCCGCGCGCGACCTGGACACCGCGCGCCGTGCAGCAATGGCGGCGATCATCGAATACGAAGACCTGGAGCCGGTACTGGACGTGGTCGAGGCATTGCGCAAGAAGCACTTCGTACTCGACAGCCACACCCACCAGCGCGGTGATTCGGCCACCGCCCTGGCCAGCGCCCCGCACCGCCTGCAGGGCACCCTGCATATCGGCGGCCAGGAGCATTTCTACCTGGAGACGCAGATTTCCTCGGTAATGCCCACCGAAGACGGCGGCATGATCGTCTTCTGCTCCACGCAAAACCCTACCGAAGTGCAGAAGCTGGTCGCTGAAGTGCTCGACGTGCCGATGAACAAGGTGGTGCTCGACATGCGCCGCATGGGCGGCGGCTTCGGCGGCAAGGAAACCCAGGCCGCCAGCCCGGCCTGCCTGTGCGCGGTGATCGCACGCCTGACCGGCCAACCGACCAAGATGCGCCTGCCGCGCGTCGAAGACATGATGATGACCGGCAAGCGCCACCCCTTCTATGTCGAGTACGACGTCGGCTTCGATGACGACGGGCGCCTGCAAGGCATCAACATGGACCTGGCCGGCAACTGCGGCTACTCGCCCGACCTTTCCGGCTCGATCGTCGACCGTGCCATGTTCCACTCCGACAACGCCTACTACCTGGGCGATGCCACCGTGCACGGCCACCGCTGCAAGACCAACACCGCCTCCAACACCGCCTACCGCGGCTTCGGCGGCCCACAAGGCATGGTTGCCATCGAGCAGGTGATGGACCACATTGCGCGTCACCTGGGCCGTGACCCGCTGGCAGTGCGCAAGGCCAACTACTACGGCAAGACCGAGCGCAACGTCACCCACTATTACCAGACCGTCGAGCACAACATGCTCGAGGAGATGACGGCCGAGCTGGAAGCCAGCAGCGACTACGCAGAACGCCGCGAATCGATCCGCCGCTTCAACGCCAACAGCCCAGTCCTCAAGAAAGGCCTGGCGCTGACCCCGGTCAAGTTCGGCATCTCGTTCACCGCCACCTTCCTCAACCAGGCCGGCGCGCTGATTCATATCTACACCGATGGCAGCATCCACCTGAACCACGGCGGCACCGAGATGGGCCAGGGCCTGAACACCAAGGTGGCCCAGGTCGTTGCACAGATTTTCCAGGTTGATTTCAGCCGCATCCAGATCACCGCCACCAATACCGACAAGGTGCCCAACACCTCGCCAACGGCGGCATCCAGCGGCGCCGACCTGAACGGCAAAGCGGCGCAGAATGCCGCCGAGATTCTCAAAAAGCGCCTGACCGAGTTCGCCGCGCGGCATTATCAGGTTACCGAGGAGGACGTCGAGTTCCGCAACGGCCATGTGCGCGTGCGCGACCAGATCGTCAGCTTCGAACAACTGGTGCAGCAGGCATACTTCGCCCAGGTGTCGCTGTCGAGTACCGGCTTCTACCGCACGCCGAAGATCTTCTACGACCGCAGCCAGGCACGCGGCCGGCCGTTCTACTACTTCGCCTTCGGCGCCGCCTGCGTCGAAGTGGTCGTCGATACCCTGACCGGCGAGTACAAGATGTTGCGCGCCGACATCCTGCACGACGTCGGCGATTCGCTGAACCCGGCCATCGACATTGGCCAGGTGGAAGGCGGTTTCATCCAGGGCATGGGTTGGCTGACCACCGAAGAGCTGGTGTGGAATGCCAAGGGCAAGCTGATGACCAATGGCCCGGCCAGCTACAAGATCCCGGCCGTGGCCGACATGCCGCTGGACCTGCGGGTGAAACTGGTGGAAAACCGCAAGAACCCGGAAGACACCGTGTTCCACTCCAAGGCGGTTGGCGAGCCACCGTTCATGCTCGGCATCGCCGCCTGGTGCGCGATCAAGGATGCCGTGGCCAGCATTGCCGATTACCGGCTGCAACCGAACATCGACGCACCGGCGACACCGGAGCGGGTGCTGTGGGGGTGCGAGCAGATGCGCAAGCAAGTAACTGCCGCGCAGCCTGCCTTGCAGGAACTGGAAACCTCCACTCACTGACGCCGCAGACCTGTGGTAGGAGCGGCCTTGTGTCGCGAAAGGGTCGCGCAGCGGCCCCAAGAATCTCCATTGCTGCACAGATCTTGGGGCCGCTGCGCAGCCCTTTCGCGACACAAGGCCGCTCCTACCACAGG
>NZ_RHQR01000017.1:0-145065 GCF_003936645.1 Pseudomonas sp. p106 | reverse complement strand
TCCTTGAGCAACTCCGGCGCGCCGTGCGGCTGCCCGTACCATTTTGCCCACTCGGCAGCGTCCTGCAGGCGGAAGTCGGCGGACAGGTCAATGACCTTGGTCCCGGCAGCCAGCAACTCACCGGCCAAAGCGTGGGCGACACCGTGCGGGGTGGCGAAGAAGACCACGTCGCAGGCTGACAGAGCCTTGCTGTCCGGCACGCTGAAAGCCAGGCCGTCATAGTGGCCGCGCAGGTTCGGATACATGTCGGCGACCGCTACGCCCGCCTCGGAGCGCGAAGTGATGACCGCCACCTCGGCCTGTGGATGCTGTGCCAGCAGACGCAACAGTTCGACGCCGGTGTAACCCGTGCCGCCGACGATACCGACCTTGATCATAACGCTTGCCCCTTATCAACGAGCCGTCTGGAAAGCGCACGATGATAGGGGCGCAAGGCGCCTGTAACAACTCTTCGGGTGACCCTTCGGGCGCTTGGCCTCTACTATCTGACGACCGTGAATACCTGAAGGAACTCTCTCCATGCTTTACCTATGGATAAAAGCGCTGCACATCGTCAGCGTCGTCTGCTGGTTCGCCGGTCTGTTCTACCTGCCCCGGCTGTTCGTCTACCACGCCCAAAGCCAGGACAGCATCAGCCAGGACCGCTTCGTGACCATGGAGCGCAAGCTGTACCGCGGCATCATGAACCCGGCGATGATTGCCACCTACGTGTTCGGCGCCTGGATGCTCTATCTCACGCCAGGCTGGCTGAGCCAGGGCTGGCTGCACGCCAAGCTGACACTGGTGCTCCTGCTCACCGGCTACCATCACATGTGCGGCGCCCAGCGCAAACGCTTTGCCACCGGTGCCAACACCCGCAGCCACGTTTACTACCGCTGGTTCAACGAGGTACCCGTGCTGTTCCTGCTGGCCATCGTGATTCTTGTGGTGGTCAAACCGTTCTGACGACAATCGCACTGTACAGGAGCCCCGCCCATGTCATTGCCTGCTTCGCTCGAACAACGCCTGCGCTTGCCCGTGGTGGCGGCGCCGATGTTCCTGATCTCCAACCCCCAGCTGGTCCTGGCCTGCTGCGGCAACGGCGTGGTCGGCAGTTTCCCCGCCCTGAACCAGCGCGACAGTGCCGGTTTCAAGGGCTGGCTCGAGGAGATCGAAGCGGGCCATGGGCAGCTGCAGGCGCCAGCCCCTTATGCGGTCAATCTGATCGTCCACCCATCCAACCCGCGCCTGCAGGCTGACCTTGCCCTGTGTGTCGAGCATCAGGTGCCTATAGTCATCACCAGTCTTGGCGCGGTGAAGGAAGTCGTCGATGCCGTACACGGCTATGGCGGCCTGGTGTTCCATGATGTGACCACCCGGCGTCACGCTGAGAAAGCTGCACAGGCCGGCGTCGATGGCCTGATCGCGGTGGCGGCAGGTGCAGGCGGGCATGCTGGCACCTGGAGCCCGTTCGCCCTTGCGGCCGAAATCCGCCAGTTTTTCGACAAGACCCTGCTATTGGCCGGCTGCATCAACCACGGCCATGAAATACTCGCCGCCCAGTTGCTTGGCGCGGACCTGGCCTACATGGGGACTCGCTTCATTGCCACCCAGGAGAGCCATGCCCAAGAGGCGTATAAACAGATGCTGCTCGGCGCCCATGCAGCGGACATCGTCCATACCTCAGCGGTTTCCGGCATACCGGCAAGCTTTTTGCGCCAGAGCCTTGAACAGGCTGGGTTTGACATGGCCGCACTGAAGGCCGGCCAGGAACAGGGCAAACTCAAGCCAATCGATGATGAAGCCAAGGCCTGGAAGACAGTATGGTCTGCCGGGCAAGGCGTCGGAAATATCCATGACCTGCCCGGCGCCGCAGCACTGATCGAGCGCCTGCACGGCGAATACAGAGCAGCCCTGGAGCGCAGCCAGGCGTTACGCGCCAAGGCCTTGTAGCAAAAGGCAACACCTGGCCTGGCCACGCTGTACACTAGGCGCCCTCTTTAGCCCTCAGGAGCCTTGCATGACCCGTTACGCCATGATCACTGGTGCTTCCAGCGGCCTGGGCTTGGCCCTGGCGGAAGCTCTGGCGCGGCGCGGGCGCAATCTGATCCTGGTGGCACGCCACCGTGAAACCCTTGAGCCGGTAGCCATCGAGCTGACCCAGCGCTTCGGCGTCGAAGTACTGCTACGCGCCTGCGACCTCAGCCAACCGCTGCGCCTGTCCGGTTTCGTACTCGAGCTGGAAGAGGGCGAGCGGCGCATCGACCTGTTGGTCAACTGCGCCGGCCAACGTACCTATGGCCCGTTTCTCGCCCACGAGTGGGCAGACGAGCAAGACCTGCTGGAGGTGAACATTCTCGCCATGAGCCGCCTGTGCCATGCCATCGGCAACCTCATGGCAGTACAGGGTGGTGGGCAGATCCTCAATGTCGCCGGCCTGGCCGCCGTAGCGCCAGGCCCCTGGATGGCCACCTATGCCGCCAGCAAGGCCTATGTGCTGCATTTCACCGAAGCCCTGCGCGAAGAGCTCAAGCCCACGGGCATCAAGGTTTCGGTCCTTTGCCCCGGCCCGGTGCGCTCTTCGCGCCGGCGTATTCCCAGGCTCGAAGGCAGCAGCCGCTGCCTCAGCCCCGAAGAGGTGGCGCTGTACACCGTGCGCGCATTGGCGAAAAACCGGGCGCTGATCATTCCGGTTCGCCGCAACCGCTGGCTGGCATTCGCCCCGCGCCTGTTGCCCCGCTGGTTGGCGCGCAAGCTTGCAGGCTTCATCCACCGCCGTTACTGCCCGGTCGGAATGGAATAGCCCACTGGGCGAGCGGCGCCTGGCTAAGTACACTCGGCCAGGACACTCACCTTGGAGCAAGTGCTGTGGACGATTTATTCATCAAGATCATCAACCGGGAAATCCCGGCGAAGATCATCTACGAGGACGACCAGGTTCTGGCCTTCCACGACATCGCGCCCCAGGCGCCGGTGCACTTTCTGGTCATCCCGAAAAAACACATCCGTACGCTCAATGACCTGACCGAAGAGGACAAGGGCCTGGCCGGCCACATCCTGTTCACCGCCCAGCGCCTGGCCAAGGAGCTTGGCTGCGACGATGGCTTCCGCGTGGTCATGAACTGCAACGAGCAAGGCGGCCAGACCGTCTACCACATCCACATGCACGTGCTCGGCCAGCGCCAGATGCACTGGCCACCGGGCTGACCCAAGGCAAGCCCACCCCGGGCGATTGAGGTAAACTGTCGGGCATCACTTCAGCGGAGGTGCCCGATGGCTACCGAACGTCACTATTCGCCGCTCGACCGCTTGTTGCTGCAGGCCGATACCGCCATGCGCACCTTGCTGCCCTTCAGCGGCCAACCCTCCCGGCCGTCTCCGGCCATTGTCCAGCCCGACGTCGAGCTCGACGAAAGCCAGACCCGCCACATCGCCGGGCTCATGCGCATCAACCATACCGGCGAGGTCTGCGCCCAGGCGCTGTACCAAGGCCAGGCCCTGACCGCCAAGCTGCCCCAGGTGCGCAAGGCAATGGAGCATGCGGCCGAGGAAGAAATCGACCACCTGGCCTGGTGCGAACAGCGCATCCGTCAACTGGGCAGCCACCCCAGCGTGCTCAATCCGCTGTTCTACGGCATGTCGTTCGGCATCGGCGCGCTCGCCGGCATGGTCAGCGACAAGGTCAGCCTGGGCTTCGTCGCCGCCACCGAGCATCAGGTGTGCAAACACCTGGACGAACACCTGGAGCAGATCCCCCATGAGGACGAAAAGTCCCGTGCCATTCTCGAGCAGATGCGCGTCGACGAAGAGCAACACGCCGATTCGGCCCTTGAAGCAGGTGGCTATCGCTTCCCCGCGCCCGTACGTTTCGGTATGAGCATGCTGGCCAAGGTCATGACCAAAAGCACTTACCGCATCTAAGGGCACGCCAATGACGGACCGTATCGACGCCAAGGACCTGGCGCGCGCCGTACAAGCAGGAGTTCTCCAGCCGGGCCAGGACAAGGCCCTGCTGGACTTTCTGCGCCAGCAGCCAGCAGCTCGTGGTAGTTTCCAGCTGGCACACGTCGCCTTCTATTTCGGCGCCCTACTGATCATGGGGGCGATGGGCTGGCTGCTGACCGAAGCCTGGATGCGAATCGGTGATTGGGCGCTGCTGGCCATCGCCGTTCTTTACATCGGTCTTCTCACCCTGTTCGCCCTCAACCTGCAAAAACGCCAGCAACCCATCGCAGCTGGCGTCCTGGCGGCGGTCGCGGTAAGCATCGTGCCCCTGGCTGTCTTTGCCATCGAACGCCTGACCGGGTGGTGGCCACTGGACGATCGGCAAACGGACTATCACCAGTACTACACCTATGTGCAGGGCGGATGGCTGATGATGGAGGCGGCCACGGTGGTCGCCGGTTTGTTGATGCTGCGCCTGATCCCCTACCCGTTTATCGTGATGCCGATTGCCGTGGCCTTATGGTTCATGTCGATGGACCTTAGCGAGTGGGTGTTCGGCTCGCCGTTCAGCTGGGAACAGCGGCGCACGGTTTCGCTGTGGTTCGGGCTCGGGCTGCTCATGGTGTTTCTGCTGGTCGACGGGCGCACGCGTGAGGATTACGCCCACTGGGGTTACCTGGCAGGGCTGGCAGCGTTCTGGGGTGGGCTGACGATGATCGAAAGCGACAGCGAGCTGGGTAAGGCGCTGTACTGTCTGATCAACCTGGGTCTGATGGCAATGGCGGTGCTGCTGCGCCGGCCGGTGTTCATGATGTTCGGGGCGCTGGGGGTGGCGGCTTATCTTGGCTACTTGTCTTACGAGGTATTTGCCGAGTCGCTGCTGTTCCCGGTGGTGCTGACCTTGATCGGGTTGGGGGTGATCGGGCTGGGGCTGGGTTATCAAAAGCGCCGGGAGCACCTCAGCCAGTCATTGAGGCGTTGCGTACCTCGTTGGCTGGTAGTGGCTCTCCCAGCCTTGCGCAACTGAAGAGCGCCGGGGCCGCCTTGCGGCCCTTTCGCGACGCAAGGCCGCGCCCACAGACCGCGAACCTTCGAGCGGCCTTGTGTCGCGAAAGGGCTGCGCAGCAGCCCACAAGTCTCAACCCAGCTCAACGATCTCGTAGCCGTGGGTGATTTCCACGCCCGCGCGCTCCAGCATGATCGACGCCGAGCAATATTTTTCCGCCGACAGCTCCACCGCGCGCTTGACCTGAGCCTCTTTCAGCCCGCGCCCTTTGACCACGAAGTTCATATGAATCTTGGTAAACACCTTCGGGTCTTCGCTGGCGCGCTCGGCCTCCAGGAAGGCTTCGCAGCTTTCCACCGCTTGGCGCGATTTCTTCAGGATACTCACTACGTCGAAGCTGCTGCAGCCACCCAGGCCGAGCAGGAGCATTTCCATCGGGCGCACGCCCAGATTGCGGCCCCCAGCCTCGGGTGGGCCGTCCATCACCACGACGTGCCCGCTCCCCGATTCGCCAAGGAACATCGCTTCACCGGCCCATTGGATGCGTGCCTTCATCTGTCCGTACTCCTGAATCTCGCAAAAGGGTGTCAGCTTAAGCCTTGTGTGGCTGTCGGAAAAGCTCCACACGTTTGGCATTTGTGCCGAAACATCCTGCAGTGTCTGATAAGCTGGCGCCAATTGACTGACGCGTCGCGTTAGCCGACTCCCCACCAGAGCCTATGGGTCGTATCGAACAGGATTTCGTGATGGTTGCCTCAGCCCTACCCGCCAAGATCAAGAACATCGACAAGCTGCTGATGCACTGCCAGCGCCGCCGCTACACCGCCAAGAGCAACATCATCTGCGCGGGTGACCGGGCCGAAACGCTGTCGTTCATCATCAAGGGTTCAGTCACCATCCTCATTGAGGATGACGAAGGCCACGAGATGATCATCGCCTACCTCAACAGTGGCGATTTCTTCGGCGAACTGGGTTTGTTCGAACCCGCCGGCAGCGATCAGCAGCGCAGCGCCTGGGTGCGCGCCAAGACCGAGTGCGAGGTGGCGGAGATCAGCTATGACAAGTTTCGCGACCTCGCCCGCCAGGACCCGGAGATTCTCTACGCCCTCGGCAGCCAGATGGCCCAGCGCCTGCGCAACACCACGCGCAAGGTGGGCGACCTGGCCTTCTTCGACGTTACCGGCCGGGTCGCCCGTTGCCTGCTGGACCTGTGCAAGCAGCCAGACGCCATGACCCACCCGGACGGCATGCAAATCAAGATCACCCGCCAGGAAATTGGCCGTATCGTCGGTTGCTCGCGAGAAATGGTCGGCCGCGTGCTCAAGGACCTCGAGGAACGCAGCCTGGTCCAGGTCAAGGGCAAGACCATGGTGGTTTACGGTACCCGTTAGTCCTTGGGCAGCGCTGCAAGCACTTCGCTGTAAGCCTTCGACAGGCGCTCGAACCAGGGTACAGCGGGCGCCACTTCGTGCAGGGCAATATGACTATCGGCCCGGCAGCGCTGCTCGAGCCCGCAACATTCATTGAAACGGTTGACCGCCGCGACCATCGACTCGCGCTCGTTATCCAGCAACAACGCACCATGCACCAGCACCACCGGCCGTTTTCCACCCAGCCCCTGGCGCCAGCGCTGGGCAGTCCCCACCAGCTTGCGGCCATTGAGGTTGACGTTATAGCGGCCGTCGCAGAAGGCCCCGTCGATCTCGCCCACCGAAGCCACACCGCCCCATTCGCGCAGCACATCGCACAACGGCAGGCAGAGGCGTTCATACGCGTTCTCGATACGGCCATGGTCGCCTTCGCTGCGTGGAGCGACATACACCAGCGCCACATTCACTGTCGAATGCGACTGAGGTACCGGCTCACCACCGGTTTCACGCAACAGCACTGGCCAGCCAGCGATCGCCAACTCCGAGCAGGCTGCCTCGAAGTTGTCCAGGCGGCTCATGCGCCGTGGCATGACCAGCGCATGATCCGTCGGGCGCCAGAACAGCACACCACTTTCGGTTTCGCCACGGCAGACCGCAGCCAAAAGATCTTGCTCGGCGTGCAGGCCCTGCTCGACGGTGAGGGCCAGGGGTTGATCGGTCATTGATCCACCTTCGATAAAGCCGGCGATCGCCGGCTTCAACGTTGCTTAGTCCAGTTGCTGCACAGTCTTCTTCACCTGTTCAGGGAAGAACAACCGCTGCAGTTCCAACCCCGGCTGCTCGGCCCGCATGAACGCCTCACCCACCAGGAACGAGTAAACGTCATTGATTTCCATCAACTCGACATCGGCACGGTTGAGAATGCCACTCTCGGTGATGGCCAGGCGATCCCGGGGGATGCGTGGCAGCAGGTCAAGAGTGGTCTCCAGGCTGACTTCGAAAGTATGCAGGTTACGGTTGTTGACCCCCACCAGCGGGGTATCAAGCGTTTTCAACGCACGCTCCAGCTCGTCACCGTCATGTACTTCGACCAGCACGTCGAGACCGACGTCCTTGGCGGTAGCGGCCAACTCGGCCATCTTGACGTCATCGAGCGCCGACACGATCAGCAGCACGCAGTCTGCGCCCAAGGCGCGTGCTTCGATGATCTGATAAGGGTCGACCATGAAATCTTTGCGGATCACCGGCAGCGAAACAGCGGCGCGCGCCTGCTGCAGGTACTCATCGGCCCCCTGGAAGTAGTCCACATCGGTCAACACCGACAGGCAAGTCGCCCCGCCCTTTTCGTAACTGACGGCAATTTCCGACGGCACGAAGTTTTCGCGGATCACGCCCTTGCTCGGCGAGGCCTTCTTGATTTCGGCAATCACCGCTGGCTGCTTGCGCTTGGCTTGCTCGATCAGGGCATTGGCAAACCCGCGCGGGCCATCCGCCGCCTTGGCCAGGCGCTCCATTTCGGCGAGGCTGACGCGCGCGCTGCGCTCTGCCACTTCCTGGAACTTGCGGGCAATGATCCTTTCCAGCACCGTCGGGACACTCATGCTTCGTTCTCCACCTTGAATACCGCTGTAAAGGCACCCAGTTCCTGCAGCTTTTCCCAAGCCAGCCCGGTGTGCAGTACATCGTGGGCCAGATCCACACCAGCCTTCAGGCTCATGGCGTGATCAGCAGCGTACAACGCAGCACCCGCGTTGAGCACTATCATCTCGGCAGCCTTCTGGCCATTCTCGGTCTTGCGCCGGCCCAGTGCATCACGGATCAACTCCAACGACGCCTGTGGGTTCTCGACTGCCAGGCCATGCAGGCTCTGGCTCTTCATGCCAAGATCTTCAGGCTCGACCCAGTATTCGCTGATCTGGTCATTCTTCAGTTCGGCGACAAAGGTAGGCGCGGCCAGGCTGAACTCATCCAGGCCATCCTTGGAATGCACGACCAGCACATGCTTGCTGCCCAGGCGTTGCAGCACTTGCGCCAGCGGGCGGCACAAGGCCTGGCTAAATACACCGACCACCTGGTGTTTCACCCCGGCCGGATTCGTAAGCGGGCCGAGCATGTTGAACAGGGTACGCAGGCCCAGGTCGCGGCGCGGGCCTGCGGCATGTTTCATGGCCGAGTGATGGCTCTGGGCGAACATGAAGCCGATACCGAGGCTGTCAATGCAGCGCCCCACTTGGGTAGGTGTCAGGTTCAGGTAGATGCCGGCAGCTTCCAGCAGGTCAGCGCTGCCGCTCTTACCGGAAACTGCGCGATTGCCATGTTTGGCCACGGTGCAGCCTGCCGCCGCCAGGACGAACGAGGAGGCGGTGGAAACGTTGAAGATGTTGGCGCCATCACCGCCCGTACCGACGATGTCGACTACGCCATCAAGGCTTTTCAGCTCGACCTTGTCAGCCAGCTCACGCATGACCGAAACCGCGCCAACGATCTCGTCGATGCTCTCGCTCTTCATGCGCATGCCCATCAGGAAGGCGCCGATCTGCGCCTCACTGCATTGGCCGGTCATGATCTGGCGCATCACATCGCGCATTTCTTCGGTGGAAAGGTCCAGGTGGCCGACAATACGGCTCAACGCGCTTTTGATATCCATGCTCGGTCCTTAGCGGCGGCCGCCGGTCTGCTTGAGGAAGTTGGCGAACAGCTCGTGGCCCTGCTCGGTCAGGATGGACTCGGGGTGGAACTGCACCCCTTCAATGTTCAGTGTCTTGTGGCGCAGGCCCATGATCTCGTCGACCGAACCATCGTCATGTGCAGTCCAGGCAGTCACTTCCAGGCACTCTGGCAGGGTCTGGCGCTTGACCACCAGGGAATGGTAGCGGGTTACGGTGAGCGGGTTGTTGAGCCCGGCGAACACGCCCAGGTCGCGGTGATATACCGGGCTGGTCTTGCCGTGCATGACCTGGCGGGCACGCACTACATCGCCGCCAAACGCCTGGCCGATTGATTGGTGGCCCAGGCAGACCCCAAGGATCGGCAGCTTGCCGGCGAAATGCATAATGGCCTCGATGGACACACCGGCTTCGCTCGGCGTGCAAGGGCCAGGGGAGACGACGATGCGCTCAGGGTTGAGGGCTTCTATCTCGGCAACGGTGATTTCGTCGTTGCGAATGACTTTGACCTCGGCACCCAACTCGCCAAGGTATTGAACGACGTTGTAAGTGAATGAGTCGTAATTGTCGATCATCAGTAACATCGGGCTAAACCTCTAGAATCTACTGACTTTAAAAGTCGAACCTTCCTACACCAAAAACAGACACGGCGTTGCCACTAGGGGCGCTCGGAAACGGACAGGAAGGCAAACGGGGGCGGGCCGGACAGGCCGGCAAGAGATAAAGTCAGGCGCGCCAACGCCAACGGGCGTGGGCCTTGATAACGCGCATCAAGAGTTTGCTGACGATCAACACGGGATAGGTCTCGCTCATACTTGCAGGCACAGTAGCCTACCGGCGCGGCGGGCGCAATATGCCCGTAAATACGGGAAACGAATGGACTTGGAAGGCATGCCCCGCGATTTGCTAAGGTCGATCGGGTTGTCCTCATAAAAACAATGAAAAGGATGTTCCCAGATGCGAAAAGCACCTTTGCTACGTTTCACCTTGGCTACGTTGGCGCTCGCCTGCAGCCAAGCTTTCGCAGCCCCCTCGCCTTACTCGACAATGATCGTCTTCGGCGACAGCCTCAGCGATGCCGGGCAATTTCCTGACCTGACCGGCGGTACTGCCGGTATGCGTTTTACCAACCGTGATGAGAATGGCAACTTTGCACCTGTCTCGCCGATGATCCTCGGCGCACGCCTGGGTGTGAGCGCGGAAGATCTCAATCCGTCCACGTCCCTCGGCATACGCCCCGACGGCAACAACTGGGCCGTTGGCGGCTACACCACGCAGCAGATCCTGGATTCGATCACCACCACTTCCGAGACAGTCATTCCGCCAGGCCAACCTTTTGCCGGCCTGGTACTACGCGACAAGCCCGGGTATCTGGCCAATGGCTTGCGCGCAGACCCCAATGCCCTCTACTACCTGACCGGTGGCGGCAACGACTTTCTGCAAGGCCTGGTGAGCAGCCCTGCCGATGCCGCCGCCGCAGGATCGCGCCTGGCCGCCAGCGCCCAGGCCCTGCAACAAGGCGGTGCCCGCTACATCATGGTCTGGCTGCTACCCGACCTCGGCCAGACGCCGAACTTCAGTGGCACCCCGCAGCAAAACGCCCTGTCGCAACTGTCCAGCGTGTTCAACCAGTCACTGGTCAGCCAACTGGGCCAGATCGATGCCGAAATCATTCCACTGAACATTCCCGTACTGCTGAACGAAGCACTGGCCAGCCCGACGCAATTCGGCCTGGCCAGCGGGCAGAATCTGGTCGGCACCTGCTACAGCGGCAACAGTTGCGTGGAAAACCCGCTGTACGGCATCAATGGCACCACGCCCGACCCCACCAAGCTGCTGTTCAACGACTCGGTACACCCAACCATCGCCGGCCAGCAACTGATTGCCGACTACGGCTATTCGATCCTTTCCGCACCCTGGGAACTGACGCTGCTGCCGGAAATGGCCCACGCCAGCCTGCGCGCGCATCAGGACGAACTACGTAATCAATGGCAGGCGCCCTGGCAGGCGGCTGGCCAATGGCAGGCCTTTGTTGCCACTGGCGCGCAAGATCTGGACTTCGACGGCGAGCGCAGTTCTGCCAACGCTGACGGGCGCGGCTACAACCTCACCCTGGGTGGCAGCTACCGGCTGAACGACGCTTGGCGCTTAGGGCTTGCCGGCGGGGTCTATCGCCAGAAACTGGAGGCAGGCGAACAAGACTCGGACTACAAGCTCGACAGCTACCTGGCCAGTGCCTTCGCCCAGTTTCGTGAGGACCGCTGGTGGGCCGACGCAGCGCTGAGCGCAGGGCACCTGGACTATCAGGACCTCAAACGCACCTTCGCCCTGGGCGTGAACGACCGAAGCGAGAAAGGTGATACCAACGGCGAAGCCTGGGCCGTGACAGGTCGCCTGGGATACAACCTGGCAGCCGATAGCAGTCACTGGCAGCTGGCGCCGTTCGTCAGCGCTGACTATGCGCGGGTGAAGGTGGATGGTTATGACGAGAAGAGCGGACGGTCGACGGCACTGGGCTTCGATGACCAGGAACGCACTTCGCGTCGCCTGGGCGTAGGGTTGCTGGGCAGCGTGCAGGTACTGGCCAGCACCAGGCTGTTTGCCGAGGTGGCGCAAGAGCATGAGTTCGAGGATGACCAGCAGGATGTGACGATGCACCTGACGACACTGCCAGCCAATGACTTCACGCTGACCGGGTACACACCGCAGAGCGACCTGACTCGTGCCAGCCTTGGGGTCAGCCATGAGCTGGTGGCGGGGGTGCACCTGCGCGGGAACTACAACTGGCGCAAGAGCGACGAGTTGACCCAGCAAGGAATAAGCCTGGGCGTCAGCGTCGACTTTTAACCGGATGGGGCCGCCATGCGGCCCCACGCCTGAGAATTACTCGGCAGGACGTTGCTCAGCCAACGCCACCGCACGGAACATCGCCCGGCGCTTGTTGATGGTTTCTTCCCACTCCAGCGCCGGCACCGAGTCGGCGACAATGCCGCCACCTGCCTGCACATGCAGCTCGCCGTCCTTGATCACGGCCGTGCGAATGGCAATCGCGGTATCCATGTTGCCATTCCAGGCAAAGTAGCCCACCGCACCACCGTAGACGCCACGCTTTACCGGCTCCAGTTCGTCGATGATCTCCATCGCGCGGATCTTCGGTGCACCCGACAAGGTACCTGCCGGCAGAATCGCTCGCAGTGCATCCATCGCGGTCAAGCCTTCGGCCAGTTGCCCGGTCACGTTGGAAACGATGTGCATGACATTGGAGTAGCGCTCGATCACCATCTTTTCGGTCAAGCGCACGCTACCGGTGGAGGACACACGGCCCACATCGTTGCGGCCCAGGTCGATGAGCATCAGGTGCTCGGCGATCTCCTTGTCGTCCGACAGCAGGTCATCTTCCAGCGCTCGGTCGGCCTCCTCGTTGGCCCCCCTTGGACGGGTACCGGCAATCGGGCGCACGGTGACCAGATTGTCTTCCACCCGCACCAGCACTTCCGGCGAACTGCCAACAACGTGGAAGTCCCCGAAGTTGAAGAAGTACATGTATGGCGTCGGGTTGAAGCAGCGCAGCGCACGGTACAAGTCTATGGGCGCTGCCTTGAAGTCGATCGACATGCGCTGGGACGGCACCACTTGCATGCAGTCACCGGCCAGGATGTACTCCTTCACGGTGTCCACAGCGCGCTCGTAATCCTCTTGGGTGAAGGAGGAGCGGAACGCCGGCTCTGCCGCCATGGGGCCGCTCAGGTCCAGGCCGCGTCGCGGCGTGATGGGTTCGCGCAGCTTGGCCAGCAGGCCTTGCAGGCGCGCCTGGCCTTGCTCGAAAGCCTGCTCTTCGGACGGGTCGACCAGTACGATCGCATGCATCTTGCCGGCCAGGTTGTCGAACACCACCACGGCATCCGAAACCATCAGCAGGATATCCGGCACGCCCAGAGGGTCAGGGTTGGGGCAGGCGCCCAGGCGCTTTTCCACGTAGCGAACGCAGTCATAGCCAAAGTAACCGACCAGGCCACCGTTGAAACGCGGCAGGCCGGCAATATCAGCGACCTTGTAGCGGTCCTTGAAGGTTTCGACGAATGCCAGCGGGTCTTCGACATCATGGCTTTCGACCTGCACGCCATCGTGCAGAATGCTCACGTGATAGCCATGCACACGCATCACCGTGCGCGACGGCAGGCCGATCATCGAATAACGGCCCCACTTCTCACCGCCCTGCACCGACTCGAGCAGGTACGAGTTGGCCTGGTCTGCCAGCTTCAGGTAGATAGAAAGCGGGGTATCGAAGTCGGCCAGGGTTTCACAGGCCAATGGAATGCGGTTGTAGCCGGCAGCGGCCAGGCGCAGGAATTCTTCGCGGGTCATGAGTAGCCTCGGAGCAACAATGAGAGTCGGGCAAACGGACGGGCCGGCAAAGGCCGGCGGGCAGAAGTCAGGCGCGCCAACGCCAACGGGCCAGGGCCTTGATGACTTTCATCCAGAATTTGCCGGTAACCACCACGGTGGGTTCTCTGTCTTGTGAGGCTTGAAGGTCCGCCAACGTTATCCCAGTGTCGGTGACTACGCAACCAGGCAGCAGCAGGCGCAGGTCGCCTATGACCAGGCTGGGGGCTTCCTCATCGATCGGCCGGCCGTGGTTATAGCCATAGCTCAGCCCAACGCACTGCACGCCGGCAGCTTTGGCCGCCAGCACATCACTGCGCGAGTCCCCCACAAACAGCGCCTGGCCGGGCTCGACGCCGGCCATTTTCATGACGAACAGCAACGCAGCAGGGTCGGGCTTCTTCTGTGGCAGGGTATCGCCGCCGATGATCCAGCGGAAATAACGGCCGATCTTCATCTGGTCGAGCAACGGTGCGACGAAGCGTTCAGGCTTGTTGGTGATCAGTGCCATTTCCACGCCCTGCTTGCGCAGCCAGCGCAAGGTGTCGTGCACACCAGGGTAGACAACCGTCAGATCATGGCTTTCGGCGTACGCCTCCATGAACAGTGCAAGGCCGCGCTCGGCCAGTTCATCGTCTACAGCCGCGTGGTCAAGGCCGCCGGCAAGTGCGCGGCGCACCAGCACCGGTGCGCCGTTGCCGACCCAGTGCCGCACGGCGTCAAGGCCGGCGGCCGGACGGCCAAGTTCGAGCAGCATACGGTCAACGGCTGCGGCCAGGTCGGGGACTGAATCGATCAGGGTACCGTCCAGATCGAACATCACCAGCCTGGGCAGCGTCCCGGGGAACAGCTGCTCGAAGCCGCTCATGGGCGGGCCTGAGCCAGTTCGGCGCGCATCTTGGCGATCACTTCCTGATAATCCGGCGCGTTGAAGATCGCCGAGCCGGCGACGAAGGTATCTGCGCCAGCGGCAGCGATTTCGCGGATGTTGTTGACGTTCACCCCACCGTCGATTTCCAGGCGAATATCACGGCCACTGGCGTCGATCAGCGCACGGGCTTCGCGCAGCTTGTCCAAGGTGCCAGGGATGAACTTCTGTCCGCCAAAGCCTGGGTTGACGCTCATCAGCAGCACCATGTCGACCTTGTCCATCACGTACTTCAGCGCGTCCAGGCTGGTAGCCGGGTTGAACACCAGGCCGGCCTTGCAGCCACCGTCACGGATCAGCTGCAGCGAGCGGTCGATGTGCTGCGAGGCTTCCGGGTGGAAGGTGATGTAGCTGGCACCGGCTTCGATGAAGTCACCGATGATGCGGTCTACCGGGCTGACCATCAGATGCACATCGATCGGCGCGGTCACACCGTACTTGCGCAAGGCGGTGCAGACCATCGGGCCAATGGTCAGGTTGGGTACGTAGTGGTTGTCCATCACGTCGAAGTGGACGATGTCGGCACCCGCGGCCAGTACCTTGTCGACATCCTCGCCCAGACGGGCGAAATCGGCGGAGAGAATGGAGGGGGCAATAGCGTAGGGCTGCATGGCGCACCTGTTGGCAGAATCTAGGTGGCGCGCATTGTAACTCAGCGAACTGGATAGGGGCTGATTGGCATCAATCCGTGTGAAGGGGTCACTGGGACGCCAGCATCGGCCTTTTCGCAGGCAGTCCTGCGAAAAGGCCGATCAATCACGCAGGCTGCTGAGTCCTCAGCTTCTCACTGCGCCCGCGCAGCCACTCCAGGGTCAGCAGCAGCACCACCGAAAAACCGATCAGCAAGGTCGCCGCCGCTGCAATCGTCGGGCTCAAGTTCTCGCGAATGCCGCTGAACATCTGCCGCGGCAGGGTGGCCTGTTCTGGCCCGGCGAGGAACAGCGTCACCACCACCTCATCGAACGAGGTCGCGAAGGCGAACAGCGCCCCAGAGATCACTCCGGGGGCGATCAGCGGCAAGGTGACCCTGCGAAACGCAACCACCGGTGAGGCCCCCAGGCTGGCAGCCGCACGCACCAGGTTGTAATTGAAGCCTTGCAAGGTCGCCGACACGGTAATGATGACGAACGGCACACCCAGCACCGCGTGCACCAGGATCAGCGAAATGAAGCTGTTACCCATCCCCAACGGGGCAAAGAACAGGTAGCTGGCTACACCAATGATCACCACCGGCACCACCATCGGCGAAATCACCAGCGCCATGACCAGCGACTTGCCCGGAAAATCGGCGCGGGTAAGCCCGATCGCTGCCAGCGTACCGAACACCATGGCCAGCAGCGTGGCCGCCGGGGCGACGATGACGCTGTTCCTCAGGGCGCGCATCCACTCGGCCGAGGCGAAGAAATCGTGATACCACTGCAGGGAAAAGCCTTGCAGTGGGTACACCAGGAAGCTGCCACTGTTGAACGACAGCGGCACGATCACCAGTACCGGCAACACCAGAAACAGCAATATCAGGCCACAAAGGATACGCAGGCTGTAGAACCACACCCGTTCCACGGGCGACATGTATGGGCTAAGCATCACTAGGCTCCTCAGCTCAGGCGCAGGCGGCTGGCACCGACCAGCCAGCTATAGATCAGGTACAGCAGCACGGTCGCCAGCAGCAACAGCCCGCCCAGCGCGGTAGCCATGCCCCAGTTGATGCTGGTGTTGGTATAGAAGGCCACGAAGTAGCTGACCATCTGGTCGTTCGGGCTGCCGAGCAGCGCCGGGGTGATGTAGTAACCGATGGCCAGGATGAACACCAGCAGGCAACCGGCGCCCACGCCCGCGTAGGTCTGCGGGAAGTACACCCGCCAGAAGCTGGCGAACGGGTGGCAACCCAAGGAGATCGCTGCACGCATGTAGCTCGGCGAAATGCCCTTCATCACGCTGTATAGCGGCAGGATCATGAACGGCAAGAGGATGTGGACCATCGAGATGTACACGCCGGTGCGGTTGAACACCAGCTCCAGCGGCTGATCGATGATGCCCATGGCCATCAATGCACTGTTGATCAGGCCGCCTGACTGCAGCAGTACGATCCATGCAGCCACCCGCACCAGAATCGACGTCCAGAACGGCAGCAACACCAATATCATCAACAGGTTGCCCTGGCGGGTCGGCAGGTTGGCCAGCAGGTAAGCCAGCGGATACGCCAGCACCAGGCAGATGGCCGTGATCACCACACCCATCCACAGGGTGCGGGCAAAGATGTCCAGGTAGATGGACTGGTCGGGGGTGGCCTTGGCCAACTCGCCGAGGTCATCGATACGGTGGTCGACCGATGCCAGCAGGTAATAAGAAGTCACGCTGCTGGTGTTGCGGCGGATCGCCTGCCAGTAAGCCGGGTCGCCCCAACGTTCATCGAGGGCCTGCAAGGCCTCTTTGTAAGAGGCAGGTTCGGCCTTGAACGGCAGCGCCCGAGCGGTCTTGGAGAGCAGGCTGCGGTAGCCGGCCAGCTCCATGTTCAGGCGTTTGGACAGGTCGCCCAAGGTCTGGTTCTTGCGCGATTCGGCCAGGTCCTGGCTCAGGGCCTTGTAAACCTCCTCGCCAGGCAGGCTCTTGCCATCCCACTGCGACACAGCCTGGACCGTGCGCGGCAGGCCGCCGACCACTTCCGGGTTGTCGACGCTCTTGAACAGCAGCGCCGCGATGGGCACCAGGAACACCAGCAGGAGAAACAGCGCCAGCGGCGCGATGAGCGCCTGCGCCTTCCAGCGGTTGACCCGCTCGGCGTGCTTGAGGCGCTGCTTGAGACTTGGACCTGCGCCTTCGTTGAGGGGCACTGCAATGGCCATGGCGAACTCCGCAAAAACAAGGGAACAGGGAGCGCCAGCCAACGGGCCGGCGCTCCTTCGAGGCGCCTTACTTCTTCGCCGCCCAGGCGTTGAAGCGTTGCTCCAGTTGCTCGCTGTTGTCGGCCCAGAAGGCCACATCGATCTGCACCTGGTTGGCGATGTTTTCAGGCGTGGTCGGCATGTCCTTCTTCACCGCGTCCGCCAGCAGCGGCACGGCTTTGGAGTTGGCCGGGCCGTAGGCGATGTTCTCGGAGTAGGTCTTCTGCTGCTCGGGCTGAACGGTATAAGCGATGAATTGCTTCGCTTCCTCGACATTCTTGGCCCCTTTCGGGATGGCCCAAGCGTCGAAGTCGTAGATGCCACCGTTCCACACCACCTTGAGGTTGCTCTCTTTCTGCACCGCAGCAATGCGCCCGTTGTAGGCCGAGCTCATGACCACATCACCCGAGGCCAGGTACTGCGGCGGCTGGGCGCCCGCTTCCCACCACTGGATGCTCGGCTTGAGTTCGTCGAGTTTCTTGAAGGCGCGGTCCACGCCGCCCTTGGTGGCCAGCACCTGGTACACATCCTTGGGCGCAACGCCGTCGGCCATCAGGGCGAACTCGAGCGTGTACTTCGCGCCCTTGCGCAGGCCGCGCTTGCCCGGGAATTTCTTCGTGTCCCAGAAATCGGCCCAGCTGGTCGGGGCTGTCTTGAGCTTGTCAGCGTTGTAGGCCAGCACCGTGGACCAAACGAAGAAGCCCACGCCGCACGGCTGGATGGCGCCCTTCACATAATCGCTTTCGTTGCCGAACAGAGCCGGGTCGAGCTCCTCGAACATGCCTTCATCGCAACCACGGGCCAGTTCTGGCGACTCCACCTCCACCAGGTTCCAGGACACGCTGTTGGTGTCGACCATGGCTTTGATCTTGGCCATTTCACCGTTGTACTCGCCAGCGACGATCTTGCCCTTGCCGGCCTTCTCCCATGGCTCGTAGAACGCCTTGACCTGGGCCGCCTTGTTGGCGCCGCCGAAGGACACTACGGTCAGGTCTGCCGCCATGGCCTGGCCGGCGGCGAACAGGCCAAGGGCCAGGGCGGTCAGTTTCAGCTGCTTGCGCATTATTATTCTCTCCACAGTACAGGGTTGGTGAAGCAATCCATCAGTGGGCTTCGGCAATCGGATCGAGCGCGCGCGCGTGCTCCACCTCCCAGCCCAGCGGTACCACATCGCCCACGGCAAGGGCCGGGTCGAGCTCGGCAATCGGCTGTTTCACGAAGAAGTCAGCCTTGCCACAGACTTCCAGACGCACCCGTACATGGTCGCCCAGGTAGATGAACTCGGCCACGCGGCCGGAGAAGCGATTGACGCAGCTTTGGCTGTGGCCATTGAGGCGCACGCGCTCCGGGCGTACCGACAGGGTCACCGGCTCCCCAGCCTGGCCGACGTTCACCGCCAGCGCCTCGACCCGCTCACCGCGGGCCAGCTGCACCTGGCAACGATGACCGTCACTGGCCAGCAGCGTGCCGTTGATGCGGTTGTTCTCGCCTATGAAGTTGGCGACGAAGGTGTTGCGCGGCTCCTCATAAAGAGTGCGCGGGTCGGCGATCTGCTGGATCTCGCCCTCATGGAACACGGCCACACGGTCGGACATGGTCAACGCCTCGCCCTGGTCGTGGGTTACGTAGACCACGGTTACACCCAGGCGCTGGTGGATATGCTTGATCTCCATCTGCATGTGTTCACGCAGCTGCTTGTCCAGCGCGCCGAGCGGCTCGTCCATCAGCACCAGCTGCGGCTCGAACACCAACGCCCTGGCCAAGGCCACGCGCTGCTGCTGGCCACCGGAAAGCTGGCCAGGGTAGCGTTTGGCGAAGGCATCGAGCTGCACCATGTTCAGTACCCGCTTGACCCGCTCACTGATGTCGGTCTTGCTCAGGTTGCGCACGCTCAGCGGAAAAGCGAGGTTTTCCGCCACGGTCATGTGGGGGAACAGTGCGTAGTTCTGGAACACCATGCCAATGTCACGTTTGTGCGGCGGCACGTTATTGATGGAGCGCCCGGCCAACTGGATTTCACCGGCGGTCGGGGTCTCGAAACCCGCCAGCATCATCAGGCTGGTGGTCTTGCCCGAGCCGGAAGGGCCGAGCAAGGTGAGGAATTCACCCTTGCGAATGTCCAGGTTGAGGTCTTTGACGATCAGCGATTCGCCGTCGTAGCTCTTCTGCACACCACGGAAACTGACCAGCGTCTCACCGGTGGTCGCGTTCGAATTCGCCTCGCTCATGCCTGCACCTTCTTGTTGGAATGACTGCGTAGGCAAAGACTAAAGAAGACGCAAGCGCCCGGAAATCGGGGGCGCTGAGAGAATGCCATCATCCGGTTGGAAGAGTTTGTGTAGGGATTACCCTACACCGATGGCGGGATTGGAATGCAAGTCTCAGCCAGCCAGCGGGAAAGCGGTGCCTGGCAGATAACCTATGTCGCAAACAGAACGGTCATACCAGCTTGTGCTCCATGGCGTACTTCACAAGTTCAGCCAGCGAGTTGACCTTGAGTTTCTGCATCAGCCTCGCCTTGTGGGTGCTGATGGTCTTGCTGGAGAGCGCCAGCTGCTGAGCGATATCGTTGACGTTGGCACCTTGAGCCAAGCGTTCGAACACCGAGAACTCGCGCTCCGACAGCAGAGTATGCAGCGGCCGAGTTTCGGTCAGGCCAACCTCGAAGACCATGCGGTCGGCCAACGCCGGATCGATGTAGCGCCCGCCGCCGGCCACTCGGCGGATTGCGGTCAGCAGCAAGGCAGGGTCACTGTCCTTGGTGGCATAGCCGGCAGCGCCGGCCTTGAGCGCGCGCGCGGCCATCTGCGCTTCGTCGTGCATCGACAGCATCAGGATCGCCGGCGGGTTGTGCAGCGCGCGGATCCGCGCAATCGCCTCCAACCCACTGACACCGGGCATCGAGATATCCAGCAACACCACTTCGCAGGCGGTGTGGCGCAGGGTTTCCAGCAGCTGTTCACCATTACCGGCCTCCCCCACCACCTGCATGTCCTTGGCCAGGCCGATCAACTGCTTGATGCCTTCGCGGACAATGGTGTGGTCTTCGGCCACCAGCACTCGAATCACGATCGTTCTCCTAATCCAACGCTATGGTCACGCTCAGGCTGGTGCCTTCACCTGGCTCGCTATTCAACACCATGCTGCCACCGAGCATCAGTACCCGCTCACGCACCCCCACAAGGCCGAACGAGGTTGGCCGTGGCTGGTCCAGGCAGAACCCGCTACCGTCATCACTGACCGTCATACGCAGTTTTTCGCCCTCGCGCACCAGCTCTACCTCGACACTGTGCGCCTGGGCGTGGCGCATTACGTTGGTCAGAGCCTCCTGCAGGATACGGAACAAGCCGATAGCTTTTGCATCGCTCAATGCTGGCAGATTATCCGGTACCTGCACCAGGCAAGGGATCTGCGTGCGCGCTTCGAAGCGCCGTGCCTGCCATTCGATGGCCGAGGCGATACCGGCGTCCAGGATCGGCGGGCGCAGCGCCGTTGCCACATCGCGCACCAGTTGGAACAGCTGAGCGATCAGGCGCTTCATGCTGGCCAGGCGCTCGTTCAGCGCAGGGTCAAGCTCGGCAAAAGCCAGTTCGCACATCGACACTTCAAGCTTGAGCACGGTCAGCATCTGCCCCAGTTCATCGTGCACTTCGCGGGCGATACGGGCCTTTTCTTCCTCGCGCACGCTCTCCAGGTGTGCCGACAGTTCACGCAGTTGCTCCTGGGACCTCGCAAGCGCCAGCTCCGCGCGCTTGCTCTGGGTAATGTCCCAGACAATACCGTCCCAGACCACCCGGCCGTTGGCCAGGCGGCGGGTACTGGCCTTGATGTCGGCCCACCGCTGCTCACCTTCACGGGTGAGGATTCGCCCTTGCCAGGACCAGTCCTGATCGCTGGCAATGGCCAAGTCCTGCACCTGGTGGTAGTCAGCACGATCTTGCGGGTGGACCAGATTGCGCAAGCCCATCTGCGGGTGCTGGATCTGCGCGGGCGTATAACCCACCAACGCCTCACTGCCCTCGCTGATGTAGGGGAACTCCGGGTCCCCTTCCGCAGGTGCGGGCTCCAGACGGAACACCAGCCCCGGCACATTGCCAGCAATACCCTTGAGACGCGCCTCGCTTTCACGCAGCGCCGCCAGGGCGCGGTGGCGTTCGGTGACATCGGCAAGGTACACCACCAGGTACTCGGCATCGCGAAAGCGCAGGAAGCTCAACGACAACTCAACAGGCAACAGACTGCCGTCGGCGCACAGGCATTGGGTTTCGAACTGCCGAGCCCCGGCCTCCCCGGCTCGCGCGGCCCGCCACAACTGCAGCCAGCGGTCCATGCTCAGGTTCGGCTCGAAGTCGCTCAGCGGACGCTCCAACAACGCCGCCTCGGCATAACCCAGCATGCGCCCCACCGCGTGGTTGGCGTAACGCACGTGGCTGTCCCAGTTGACCCAGAGGATGCCCACCGTACTCTGGTCGATGGCGAACTGGCTCAGGCGCAGTGCCTCCTCGCGCACCTGCCGCTCAGCCAGGTGCTCCCGCGCCGCCAGCAGGCTACGCTCGAGCTGGCGCTGCTGGCGGCGCTGCCACACCAGGGTGGCCCCGGCACACAGCAGCAACATGCCGAACAGCAACGCAAGGTTTTGCCAGAAACCGGTGGATTCGCTCAGACGCGGGTATTTGGGCTGCAACCAACGCTGATGCAGTTGCTCCAGCTCTTTGGCGGGCATGGCCTGCAGGCCCCGTTCAAGCACATCGGCCAGCAACGGCCAGTCACGCCGCGAACCCACGCGCAATAATTGCGGCAGGCCGATATCGCCGAGCACTGCCAGGTCACCGAACTCGCTTTCACGGGACAACCGGCTGAGCTGGGCTTCATCCAGCACCGCGTAGCTGGCCTGGCCCCCTACCACCAGTTGCAAGGCCTGGCGCTCGTTGGGCACACCTTGCAGGTTGAGATTGGCGTAATTGCCCCGCAGGTAATCGGCCAGCACGCTGGGCATGCGTACCGCCACACGCTCGTTGGCTTCAAGCTTTTCCAGCTCGACGGCCAACGCACCGGTCCGCGGCCCCACCACAAGTTGCGGCACACGCATGTAGGGGTCGCTGAACAACCACAGACGCAAGCTGGCCGGTGTTTGTGTAAGGCCCGGGGCAAAGTCGATTTCACCCGCCTGCAGGGCGTGTTCGAGGCTGCCCTGGTCAGTGAAGTTACGCCAGGTGAGGTCCAGCTTGAGCGCCTGCGCCAGCCAGTTCACCAGCTCGACATTGGCCCCGTAGAGTTGCTGCAGACGGCGGTCGAACTGGGCATAGGGCGCCTGCAGCACCAGGCCGACCCGCAGGCTGCGATGGGTGTCCAGCCATTGCTGCTGGGCAGGTTCGAGTACCACCGCAGGTGCTGCCTCAGGCCTTGCCAAAGCAATCAAGGGTAGCCACAAGCAGCCGATAACCAACAGGCGACGCAATCGCTTCATCTACACGCTCGTCTTGGCAAGGGCGGCCATGCAGCATGGCCGTCGCGGGCAAATACTATTAGGCTGCCGGTATCATTCTGGCCTTGGGTTGATTCATGTTCACACTTTATCGCACGACGCTGGCAATGTGCTGCCTTGCCTCGCTCCTACCACTTGGCGCCCTGGCCGCCGACGCCGAAAAACCAGCAACCGCAGAGGCTGCCGCCGCACCTGCGCCACGCCCACCGCTGCTCGAGCGTAGCCAGGAAGATGCGCAGGCCCTTGAACGCCTGTTGCCCAAAGCCGAGCAGCAAACGCTGGAAGCCGGGTCCGACAGCTTCCTGGCCCTGTGGAAACCAGCCAACGACAGCGACCCGCAAGGCACGGTGATCATCGTCCCTGGCGCCGGAGAAACCGCCGACTGGCCCAATGCGGTCGGCCCATTGCGACGCAAGTTTCCTGACGCCGGCTGGAACAGCCTCAGCATGAGCCTGCCCGACCTGCTCGCCGATAGCCCACAGGCACGGGTCCAGGCCACGCCAGCTGCCGCACCGCAGCCCGAGCAGGGCGAGAGCGCACCGGCAAAGGAAACCCCCGTCGATGCCAACGCCAACGTGGCCCAGGCTACTGCGGCGGATGCCGACACGGCAGAAAGCACCGATGCCGAACAGGCCAGCGAACAGAACGATCAGGCTGATGCCGAACGCATCTTCGCGCGCCTGGATGCTGCGGTGGCGTACGCTCAGCAACAGAACTCACGCAGCATCGTGCTGATCGGCCATGGCAGCGGCGCCTACTGGGCAGCCCGCTACCTGGGCGAAAAGCAACCACCGCAGGTACAGAAGCTGGTGATGATCGCCGCGCAGACCCCGGCAAGGGTCGAGCACGATCTGGAAAGCCTGACACCTACCCTCAAAGTGCCGACTGCCGATATCTACTACGCAACCCGCACCGGCGACCGCAATGCCGCCATGCAACGCCTGCAGGCCAGCAAGCGCCAGAAAGACAGCCAGTACAAGCAGCTTTCGCTGATTGCGATGCCGGGGAACAAGAGCGCGGAACAGGAACAGTTGTTCCGCCGGGCCAGGGGGTGGATGAGCCCGCAGGAATGAAGTGACGGGCCAGCTCCGGCCGTTGCACCAGCAGGCTGGCTGCCACAGGTACAGCGCCGCTTGCCGGTGACAGGGGCTTTAGAGCCCCCGCCGTTTACGGATCAACGCATAAGCCTGGTGCAGCTCTCGAGTGCGTTCGGTCGCCTCCCTGAGCTGCGCTTCACTGGCACCGCTCCCGGCCAGCTTGTCCGGATGGTGCCGGCTGACCAGCCGGCGATAGGCCTGCTTGACCCGGTCGCCTTCCGTATCGGCATCTATCCCCAGCAAGCGCAGCGCAGCCGCATAGGTCATGACGCTACTGGCCGTGCTCATTTTGCGTGGCTCATATTCCAGCGACATGGCCTGCACCTGGCGCCGGCTGAGCCCCAGCTTCTGCCCCCAGTCCAGCAGCAGTTCCCGCTCATGATCCCCGGCCTTGCCGTCAGCCCAGGCCATACGCCAACACGCCCGCAACGTGCCCTCGGCCGCATGTGGCTGCAAGCGAATGCGACGCAGGTGGTGGGCCAAGCGGTCCTTGCCCGCCTTGCCGCGGTTGAAGGCGGCAATCGCGCGCATCCTGGCGGCCTCGGACAGGCCCAGCCGGACCATCTCCTGGCGCGCCTGCTGAATATGCTGTTCGCCCACTCGCCCATCGCTTTTGGCCAGCCGCCCAAGCAGGACGAACAACAACTCCTCGTCACGCAGGGCCGGCCGGCCTCCCAACCGTTCGCGCATGTCTTCCCAGCCCTGCACACGCAGGCGCCGATCCATGGCTTGGCCAAGCAATGCCCCCAGCAGCGCGCCAGGGATGCTGGCGACAGCGAAACCCGCGCCTAGCCCGATTACCGTGCCTGGCCACCACATCTCAGGCACGCTCGCGTATAAGGCGTTCGGCCTCGGCCAGGCGCTCCTGGGTACCGACATCGACCCAGGCGCCACGGTAGTGCTCGCCGGTCACCTTGCCTGCCAACATGGCTTGGCGCAGAAGTGGCGCCAGTTTGAAGGCCCCCGCCTGGCAACCTGCGAACAAGGCTGGATGCAGCACTGAAAGGCCGCTGAAGGTCAGGGTGCCAGGGGTCTCGTCACCGTCCACCACCTGCCCACCTTGCAGGCGGAAGTCGCCCCGCCCGTGATGGCCAGGGTTATCGACCAGCACCAGATGCGCCAGGCTCTGCAGCGGTGCACGCAAGCGCGCGAACGGGTAATCGGTCCAGACATCGCCATTGACCAGCAGGAACGGGGCGTCGCCCAGCAAAGGCAATGCCTGGAATATGCCGCCCCCCGTCTCCAGCGGCTCGCCCTCAGGGGAGTAGCGAATGCTCAGGCCGAAGCGGCTGCCATCGCCGAGGTGATCTTCGATCTGCTGGCCAAGCCAGGCGTGGTTGATCACCACGTCGGTAAAACCGGCTGTCGCCAGCGCACGCAGGTGGTATTCGATCAACGGCTGGTCGGCCACGGGCAGCAACGGCTTTGGCGTGTGCAGGGTCAGCGGGCGCATGCGCTCGCCCTTGCCTGCGGCGAGAATCATCGCTTTCATCCACGCGCTCCGGCCTTGAGTTCGGCGATCAACTGGCCGAGCTCGGCCAGTTCAGGGCGACGGCCGACCACTTCGTCTATATAGGCGAAGAAACGCGGCACATCAGCCAGGTAGCGCGGCTTGCCGTCACGGTGGCAGATACGCGCGAAGATGCCGATCACCTTCAGATGGCGCTGCACACCCATCAGGTCGCTGGCGCGCTGGAAATCTTCGAACGACGGCTGAACCGGGATCCCGGCGGCCTGCGCTTTGTCCCAGTAGTTGCGCAACCAGCCTTCGACTCGCGCTTGTGGCCAACTGAGGAAAGCGTCCTTGAACAGGCAGGTAATGTCATAGGTGACCGGACCGTACACCGCGTCCTGGAAGTCGAGCACGCCCGGGTTCGGCGTGCTCTGCATCAGGTTGCGCGGCATGTAGTCGCGGTGCACCAGCACCTTGGGTTGGGCAAGGGCACTGTCGATCAGCAACTGGCTGATGCGCTGCCAACTGGCCTGCTGCGCCTCGTTGAAGGCCAGGCCGAGCTCACGCCCGACATACCACTCGGGGAACAGCTCGACCTCACGGCGCAGCAAAGCGTCGTCGTAGCTCGGCAACGGCGCTTCCATCGGCAGGCGCTGAAACGCCAGCAGGGCGTCGATCGCGTCGGCAAACAATGCATCGGCGTTATCCGGGTTAATGATGTCGAGGTATGTCTGATGGCCCAGATCCCCCAGCAACAGAAAACCACGGTCCAGATCTTGGGCATGAATCACCGGTACATGCACGCCCGCACTGGCCAGCAGATGGTCGATGGCAACGAACGGGCGGCAGTTTTCCTGTGGCGGCGGCGCATCCATGATCACAAAACTGTGGCCTGCGCCCTGCCAGCGGAAGTAACGGCGAAAGCTCGCATCGCTGCTGGCGGCGGTCAGGCTGCCTTCGGGCACCTCGCCCCAGGCGTTGTTGCGGAAAAGAACATTGAGCTGCTCGGCGAGCCAGACAGTCAGTTGTTGCAGGCGTACATCGTGGTCAGGCATTACAAGGGTCTCCGACGGCCCTAGCCGTCAAGCGGGTCATGCTTTATTATCCAGCATCTTTTTCAGACCATCGAGAGGCGTGCGGCCCCACACGCGGGCAGATGGCACGCAGGAAGCCCGGACTAATAAGATGGCATTGAAATCCCCCGCGTTTCGTAGAAAGTTTCCGTTGCTGGTCACCGGCGGTCTGCTGGCCCTGCAACCTTTTGCCACCTCGTACGTGGTAGCAGCCGAGCAGTTCGACTGCCAAGTGTCCGCCTCCGGTGGTTGGGACTGCAAGCCCAAGAGCCCAGTCAACAACTTGCCACCGCGCCCAGTGCATGACGGCGCTGCGCTCACTTCCGGCACCGAGGCCCCATCGGCCGAGGCCGAAAGTGCTGACAAGCCGGTGCTGGTCACCGAGAGCAAAGGCCGTGGCCTGAAGTCGCGCAGCGAGGATTACAGCCATCTCGATTGGGTCCCGCGCGAAAAGCTCACCGCTGCCCAGCTGGCCGAAACCGGCCCGTACTGCGGTGGCGCGTACATCGAGCCGACTCGCCCAGGCATGGCCGACACCACGCCCAAGGACGAATCGCCGACCTACATCAACGCCAAGGTCTCCAAGTACCAGCAGGAGCAGCAGATCGCTACCCTCGCCGGTGACGTGGTCATGCGCCAAGGCAGCATGCAGGCCGAAGCCGATGAGGCCAACCTGTACCAGGCCGAGAACCGTGGCGAGCTCAAGGGCAACGTCAGGATTCGCGACAACGGCTCGCTGGTCGTGGGCGACGAGGCGCAGATCCAGCTCGACACGGGCGAAGCCCAGGTCGACAACGCCGAATACGTGATGCACAAGTCGCACATCCGCGGCAACGCCCTGTACGCCAAGCGTAGCGAGAACGCCATCATCCGCCTCAAGGATGGTACCTACACCACGTGCGAACCGGGCAGCAACGCCTGGCAGCTCAAGGGCAACAACATCACCCTGAACCCGGCCACCGGCTTCGGTACCGCGACCAACGTCACCCTGCGGGTCAAGGATTTCCCGGTGTTCTACACACCGTACATCTATTTCCCGATCGACGACCGTCGCCAATCCGGCTTCCTGCCACCGTCGTTCAGCAGCACCAGCGACACCGGCTTCATGCTGGTCACGCCGTACTACTTCAACCTGGCGCCCAACTACGACGCCACGTTGTACCCGCGTTACATGACCAAGCGTGGCTTGCTGATGGAAGGCGAATTCCGCTACCTGACCAAGTCCAGCGAAGGCCAGCTCGGCGGCGCGTACCTGAACGACAAGAACGACGATCGCAAAGAGCAGACTGATTACGAAGATCAGCGCTGGATGGTCAACTGGCAGCACAAAGGTGGCCTGGACGAGCGCCTGTTGGCCGAGGTGGACTACACCGACATCAGCGACCCGTTCTACTTCCAGGACCTGGAGTCTGACCAGATCGGCGTCGAGAGCAAAGATGCGCTGAACCAGCAAGGCGCACTGACCTATCGCGGCGACAGCTACCAGGCTCGCCTGAACTTGCAGGCCTACGAGATGGCCACCATCTCGAAGATCACCCCATATAACAAGCTGCCTCAAATCACCCTGAACGGCATGCTGCCGTACCACCCGGGTGGCTTCGACTTCAGCTACAAGACCGAAGCCGTGCGCTTTGATCGCGACCTGAAGAACGGCCCCGTCTTCAACGAAGATGGCCAGCTGGACACTACTGCCGGTGCCAACGGCCAGCGTCTTGACGAGAACATCTTCGGCCTGGCAAGGGCCAACGGTAACCGCCTGAACATCGCGCCGGCCATCAGCCTGCCGATGGAGGCCAGCTACGGCTACGTGAAGCCGAAGCTGACCTACATGTACACCAACTACGATCTGGACCTGGACAGCGAAGGCAAATCTGACCTGGCCAGTGCCTCGCAAGCCACACGCGACCTGCGCGGTGACTTCTCGAGCAGCCAGAGCCGCGACATCCCGATTTTCAGCGTAGACAGCGGCCTGTACTTCGACCGCGACACCTCGCTGTTCGGCACCAACTACCGTCAAACCCTCGAACCGCGTCTGTTCTATCTCTACGTCCCGTACAAAGACCAGATGGACATCCCGCTGTTCGACACGGGTGAAACGCTGTTCAGTTACGACTCCCTGTTCCGTGAAAACCGCTTCAGCGGCACCGACCGCATCGGTGACGAGAACAAGCTGTCGCTGGGGCTGACCACGCGGTGGATCGAAGAAAACGGCTTCGAGCGCCAGTTCCTGAGCGTTGGCCAGGCTTACTACTTCAAGGATCGCAAGGTCCAGCTGCCAGGCATCGACTATCGCACCCGCACCGACTCGCAGGCAGATGTGTCGCCTTACGCCCTGCTGTACGGCTACCGCTTCAACCGCGACTGGCGCTTCAACGCCAACTACAACTGGGACCCGGAAACCAGCAGCCCACGCTCGGGTGCCGCGATGTTCCATTACCAGCCGGAAGACAACCCGAACAAGGTCGTCAACCTGGGCTATCGCTACCGCAACGACACCATCGCCTACGATTCCACCACCGGTACCTGGAAAGTGGGCGGCGGCGACTATGGCACGCCGGGCAGCGCGAACTACATCAAGGATTACTACAAGATCCAGCAGCACGACTTCTCGGTCATCTGGCCGATCGTGCCGCAATGGAGCGTGATCGCCCGCTGGCAGCACGATTACAACCGCAACCGCACCCTGGAAGCCATGGGCGGTTTCGAGTATGACAACTGCTGCTGGAAACTGCGTCTGATCAACCGCTACTGGATCGACTACGACGACTTCAGCCAGGCTACCCCACAGAACGAGAAAGGCGACCACGGCATCTTCCTTCAGATCGTGCTCAAAGGTCTCGGTGGTGTGGTAGGCAACAAGGTCGAATCGTTCCTCGACGAAGGCATTCAAGGTTACCGTACACGTGAAGACCAAGCTTATTGATCGTCTGCGCCCAGTGTTGCTGGGCGCTGTATTGCTGAGTGGCGCGGTGCATGCCGCGGTGCAACCCCTGGATCGTGTGGTGGCCATCGTCGACAACGACGTGGTCATGCAAAGCCAACTGGACCAGCGCGTCCAGGAGGTTCAGCAAACCATCGCCAAGCGCGGCGGCGGCGTACCGCCGACCAGCGCGCTGGAGCAGCAGGTACTGGAACGCCTGATCGTCGAGAACCTGCAGCTGCAGATCGGTGAACGTTCGGGCATCCGCATCACCGACGAGGAACTCAACCAGGCCATCGGCACCATTGCCCAGCGCAATGGCATGTCGCTGGACCAGTTCCGCGCCGCGCTGGCCCGCGACGGCCTGTCGTTCGACGACGCCCGCGAGCAGGTCAAACGCGAGATGATCATCAGCCGCGTGCGCCAGCGCCGTGTGGCCGAGCGCATCCAGGTTTCCGAGCAGGAAGTGAAAAACTTCCTCGCCTCGGACCTGGGCAAGATGCAGATGTCCGAAGACTACCGTCTGGCCAACATCCTCATCCCAACCCCGGAAGGCGCCAACTCGGACGACATCCAGAAGGCTGCGCGCAAGGTCGGTGACGTGTACCAGCAACTGCGCCAGGGCGCTGACTTTGGCCAGATGGCGATTGCCAACTCGGCCAGCGAGAACGCCCTTGAAGGTGGCGAGATGGGCTGGCGTAAAGCTGGCCAGTTGCCGCCTGAATTTGCCAAGCTGCTCAGCAGCATGGCCACGGGCGACATCACCCAGCCACTGCGCATCCCTAGCGGCTTCATCATCATCAAGCTCGAAGAGAAGCGCGGCGGCAGCGAAAACGTGCTGCGTGACGAAGTGCATGTACGCCACATCCTGATCAAGCCAAGCGAAATCCGCAGCGAAGCCGCCACCGAGCAGCTGGCTGAGCGCCTGTACGAACGGATCAAGGACGGCGAAGACTTCGCCGAGCTGGCGAAAAGCTTCTCGGAAGACCCGGGTTCAGCGCTTAACGGCGGTGACCTCAACTGGGTCGACCCGAACAGCCTGGTACCGGAGTTCCGCGAGCAGATGGCCAACGCCCAGCAGGGTGTCGTGACCAAACCGTTCAAGACTCAGTACGGCTGGCATGTCCTGGAAGTACTGGGCCGTCGTGCCACCGACAGCACCGAACAGGCACGCGAGCAGCAGGCAATGAACGTACTGCGTAACCGCAAGTACGACGAAGAGCTGCAGACCTGGCTGCGCCAGATCCGCGACGAAGCCTACGTTGAAATCAAGCTGCCTGGCGCTGACCAGGCCGCACAGTGAAGCCCCTGCGCTTCGCCGTCACTCCCGGCGAACCGGCCGGCATAGGCCCCGACCTGTGCCTGCTGCTCGCCGCCGAGCCCCAGCCTCACCCCCTGATCGCCATCACCAGCGGTGACCTGCTCGCCGAGCGGGCCACGCAGCTGGGGCTGGCCGTCAACCTGCTTGCGGTAGCGCCGGGCCAGTGGCCTGACCAGCCGGCGCCGGCAGGTAGCCTCTACGTCTGGGATACTCCCCTGGCCGCCCCCGTGGTGCCGGGCATGCTGGACAAGGCCAACGCGGCTTTTGTCCTGCAAACCCTGACGCAGGCCGGGCAAGGCTGCCTTGAGGGGCATTTCGCCGGGATGATCACGGCCCCAGTGCACAAGGGTGTGATCAACGAAAGCGGCATCGCCTTTTCCGGCCATACCGAATTCCTGGCAGAGCTGACCCACACCGCCCAGGTCGTGATGATGCTGGCGACCCATGGCCTGCGCGTGGCGCTGGTAACCACGCACCTGCCACTGCGCGACATCGCGGACGCTATCACCCCTGAGCGCCTGGAGCGGGTTACCCGCATCCTGCACGCCGACATGCGCGACAAGTTCGGCATCGCCAACCCACGCATCCTGGTCTGCGGGCTCAACCCGCATGCCGGCGAAGGCGGCCACCTGGGCCGCGAAGAAATCGACATCATCGAACCGGCACTGGCCCGCCTGCGCACCGAAGGCATGGACCTGCGCGGCCCGCTGCCGGCCGATACCCTGTTTACCCCCAAATATCTGGAGCACTGCGACGCGGTGCTGGCGATGTACCACGACCAAGGCCTGCCTGTACTCAAGTACAAAGGTTTCGGCGCTGCAGTCAACGTGACCCTGGGCCTGCCGATCATCCGCACGTCGGTCGATCACGGCACCGCCCTGGACCTTGCCGGTACCGGCAACGTCGACACCGGCAGCCTGCGCGTCGCCCTGGAAACCGCCTACCAGATGGCCGAGAACCGACCATGAACGAGCATTATCAACACCGGGCGCGTAAGCGCTTCGGTCAGAACTTCCTGCATGACGCTGGCATCATCGACCGCATCCTGCGCGCCATCAATGCCAAAGCCGGCGAACACCTGCTGGAGATCGGCCCGGGCCAGGGCGCCCTGACCGAGGGCCTGCTGGGCAGCGGCGCACAGCTGGACGTCGTGGAGCTGGACAAAGACCTGGTGCCGATCCTGCAGCACAAGTTTGCCGGGCGCGACAACTTCCGCCTGCACCAGGGCGATGCCCTGAAGTTCGATTTCAACCAGCTGGGCGTGCCGGCACGCAGCCTCAAAGTCGTAGGTAACCTGCCCTACAACATCTCCACGCCGTTGATTTTTCACCTGCTCAGCCACGCCGGGCTGATTCGCGACATGCACTTCATGCTGCAGAAGGAAGTGGTCGAGCGCATGGCCGCAGGGCCTGGCGGCGGTGACTGGGGCCGGCTGTCGATCATGGTGCAGTACCACTGCCGGGTCGAGCACCTGTTCAACGTAGGCCCAGGTGCGTTCAACCCGCCGCCGAAGGTGGACTCGGCCATCGTACGCCTGGTACCGCATGAGGCGCTGCCGCACCCGGCCAAGGACCACCTGCTGCTGGAACGCGTCGTGCGCGAAGCCTTCAACCAGCGCCGCAAGACGCTGCGCAATACCCTCAAAGGCCTGCTCGACAGCCAGGCCATCGAGGCCGCTGGCGTGGATGGCAGCCTGCGCCCCGAGCAGCTGGACCTGGCCGCATTCGTACGCCTGGCAGACCAGCTGGCAGACCAGCAAGCCTGACAGCGCTGGCACCGGCGTCTTCGCGGGCAACCTGCGAAGACGCTGCCACAGCGCAAGACTTTAAAGCCCCCTCCCTCCCCGACACCACTGGCCCTCCCCCCCGCCAATGGCCTAGACTGCATGTATCGCCGTATTCGCTTGTTTGACCAAGGCCCATGCATGTCCGATCCCCGTTACCAGATCGACGTCAGCGTCGTGACCCGCTATCTGAAAGACCAATCCGACCCCGAAAGCGATCGCTTTGCATTCGCGTACACCATAACAGTGCAGAACAATGGCTCGATCAAAGCCAAGCTGATGTCTCGACACTGGCTGATCACCAACGGTGATGGTGAAGTGGAGGAGGTACGCGGCGCAGGTGTGATCGGCCAACAACCGACCATCGAGCCGGGCCAGAGCCACACGTACAGCAGCGGTGCAGTGATCAGCACCCGCGTGGGCACCATGCAGGGCAGCTACCAGATGTTCGCCGAGGACGGCAAACGCTTCGAGGCCGACATTGCCCCCTTCCGCCTGGCGGTGCCGGGGGCCCTGCACTGATGGCTACCTACGCCGTCGGTGACCTGCAAGGCTGCCTGCAACCCCTCAAGTGCCTGCTGGAGCGCGTCAAGTTCGACCCGGCTGTGGATCGCCTGTGGCTGGTCGGTGACCTGGTCAACCGCGGGCCTGAATCGCTGCAGACACTGCGCTACCTCTACTCGATCCGCCACTCGCTGACCTGCGTGCTGGGCAACCATGACCTGCACCTGCTGGCTGCATGGCAAAATGTCGAACGCCTGAAGAAAAGCGATACCCTGCGCGAAATCATCGAGGCGCCAGATGCCGATCAACTGCTCGACTGGCTGCGCCAACAGAAGCTGCTCCACTATGACGAGCCGCGCGGCATTGCCTTGGTGCACGCTGGCATCCCCCCCCAGTGGACACTGGGCAAAGCCCTGGAGCTGGCTGGCGAAGTCGAGGAGGTGCTGCGCGATGACGAGCGCCTGAAGCTGTACCTCGATGGCATGTATGGCAACGAGCCGAACAAGTGGAGCAAGAACCTCAGCGGCGTCGAGCGCCTTCGGGTGATCACCAACTACCTGACCCGCATGCGCTTCTGCACTGGCACAGGCAAGCTCGACCTCAAGAGCAAGGAAGGGCTGGGCACGGCACCGAAAGGTTACAAGCCCTGGTTCGCGCACAAGGACCGCCGCTCGCGGCATGTGAAGATCATCTTTGGCCACTGGGCCGCACTCGAAGGGCGCGTCGAGGAGCCCGGCATCATCGCCCTCGATACGGGCTGTGTATGGGGTGGCACCATGACCCTCTACAATGTCGACAGCGGTGAATACCTGCGCTGCGACTGCGCCGACGACGGCACCCTGCGCCCGCCGGCACAACCGACTAAACTTAACGATCAGCCCTGAAGGAAAGCCTTACCCATGAGCGAATTCAAACGCATCCCTCCCGAGCAGGCCCTGGCCTTGCGCGCGCAAGGTGCGGTCGTCGTCGACATTCGCGACCCGCAGGCCTATGCCGCCGGCCACATCGCCGGCGCCCGGCACCTGGACAATCATTCGGTTGCCGACTTCATCCGCAATGCCGACCTGGATGCCCCGACCCTGGTGGTCTGCTACCACGGCAACTCCAGCCAGAGCGCGGCCGCGTACCTGGTCGGCCAAGGTTTTTCCGACGTTTACAGCGTCGATGGCGGCTTCGAGCTGTGGCGCACCACCTACCCGGACGAGACCGCGCAAGGCACCCCTGAATAATTTTTTAATTCCACTCCAGCCCGCGCCCCACGCGGGCTCGCGCCTCACCTGACGAACGGTCGCCGACAACTTCTGCGCCGCTTGCCCTTGACCTTGCGGATAACCAACTATTCTTAAGCGCAGGCCATCCAAAAAAGGGGAGAGCCGGTACACCGGCGTGCGGGTCATCGGTAGCGTTACAGGGTGTTCTGGGGGGTATACAGCAATCGGCAAGCCCGGTTGCATGCCAGCATCAGCTGACTGATCCGGCGTCGTCTCCACGTATCGAGCGAGGTGACGTCATGAGTATTTTTAGCCACTTCCAACAACGTTTCGAGTCTACGCGCCAGGAAGAACTCTCGCTGCAGGAGTACCTCGAGCTGTGCAAAGAGGATCGCAGTGCCTACGCATCGGCGGCTGAACGGCTGTTGCTGGCCATCGGCGAGCCGGAACTGATCGACACCTCAAGCAACTCCAGACTGTCGCGCATTTTCTCCAACAAGGTGATCCGCCGGTATCCGGCCTTTGCCGACTTCCATGGCATGGAAGAGTGCATCGACCAGATCGTTTCCTACTTCCGCCACGCCGCCCAAGGCCTTGAAGAGAAGAAACAGATCCTCTATCTGCTGGGCCCGGTGGGTGGCGGCAAATCGTCGCTGGCCGAAAAGCTCAAGCAGCTGATGGAAAAGGTCCCTTTCTACGCGATCAAGGACTCGCCGGTTTTCGAGTCGCCGCTGGGCCTGTTCAACGCCACTGAAGATGGCGCCATCCTCGAAGAAGAGTACGGCATCTCGCGGCGCTACCTGAACACCATCATGTCGCCATGGGCCACCAAGCGCCTGCAGGAGTTCGGTGGCGACATCAGCAAGTTCAGGGTGGTCAAGCTGTACCCCTCGATCCTCAACCAGATCGCTATCGCCAAGACCGAACCAGGCGACGAAAACAACCAGGACATCTCGGCCCTGGTCGGCAAGGTGGATATCCGCAAGCTCGAGGAATTCCCGCAGAACGATGCCGACGCCTACAGTTACTCGGGCGCGCTTTGCCGGGCCAACCAGGGCCTGATGGAATTCGTCGAGATGTTCAAGGCGCCCATCAAAGTCCTGCACCCGCTGCTGACCGCCACCCAGGAAGGCAACTACAACAGTACCGAAGGCCTGGGCGCGATCCCTTATTCCGGGATCCTGCTGGCCCACTCCAACGAATCGGAGTGGCACACCTTCCGCAACAACAAGAACAACGAGGCGTTCATCGACCGGATCTACATCGTCAAGGTGCCGTACTGCCTGCGCGTCAGCGACGAGATCAAGATCTACGACAAACTGCTGGTCAACAGTTCGCTGGCCAAGGCCCATTGCGCACCCGATACGCTCAAGATGCTCGCCCAGTTCACGGTGCTCTCACGCCTGAAGGAGCCGGAAAACTCCAACATCTACTCCAAGATGCGTGTCTACGATGGCGAAAACCTCAAGGATACCGACCCGAAAGCCAAATCGATCCAGGAGTACCGCGATTCTGCGGGTGTCGATGAAGGGATGAACGGCCTGTCCACGCGTTTCGCCTTCAAGATTCTCTCCAAGGTGTTCAACTTCGACCCGCACGAAGTGGCGGCCAACCCCGTGCACCTGCTCTATGTGCTGGAACAGCAGATCGAACAGGAGCAATTCCCGGCGGAAGTGCGTGAACGCTACCTGCGCTACCTGAAGGAATACCTGGCGCCACGCTACATCGAGTTCATCGGCAAGGAAATCCAGACCGCCTACCTCGAGTCCTACAGCGAATACGGTCAGAACATCTTCGACCGCTACGTGCTGTACGCCGACTTCTGGATCCAGGATCAGGAATACCGCGACCCGGAAACTGGCGAGATCCTCAACCGCATTGCCCTGAACGAAGAGCTGGAAAAGATCGAAAAACCGGCCGGCATCAGCAATCCGAAGGATTTCCGCAACGAGATCGTCAACTTCGTACTGCGTGCCCGTGCCAACAACAACGGCAAGAACCCAAGCTGGCTCAGCTACGAGAAGCTGCGGGTGGTGATCGAGAAGAAAATGTTCTCCAACACCGAAGACTTGCTGCCAGTCATCAGCTTCAACGCCAAGGCCAGCAAAGAAGATCAACAGAAACACAACGACTTCGTCACGCGGATGGTGGAGCGTGGCTACACCGATAAACAGGTGCGCCTGCTGTCGGAATGGTACCTGCGGGTCAGGAAATCGCAATAAAGCGGCAAGCTGCCCCTGCAGCAAGCTCCAAGCCGCCAGCAGCAAGCTGCAAGTTGTGCGCGCTCGGTTCAAACCCGACGCCACAGCCTGCAGCAGCGCTGGCTGCTCTTTCTTGAAGCTTGTGGCTTGAAGCTTGTGGCTTGCAGTTGCAGCTGCATCCAGTCACCGGAGGGACCATGAGCTACGTTATCGACCGACGCCTGAACGGCAAGAACAAGAGCACGGTCAACCGCCAGCGTTTCTTGCGGCGCTACCGTGAACACATCAAGAAAGCCGTCGAAGAGGCCGTAAGCCGTCGCTCCATCATGGACATGGAGCACGGCGAGCAGATCAGCATCCCGGGACGTGATATCGACGAACCGGTGCTGCACCATGGCCGCGGCGGCAAGCAGACCATCGTGCATCCGGGCAACAAGGAATTCACTGCTGGCGAACATATCGCCCGGCCGCAGGGCGGTGGCGGCGGTGGTGGCCGCGGCAAGGCAGGCAACTCCGGCGAGGGCATGGACGACTTCGTCTTCCAGATCACCCAGGAAGAGTTCCTCGAGTTCATGTTCGAAGACCTCGAGCTGCCCAACCTGGTCAAACGCCACCTGACCGGTGCCGACACCTTCAAGACCGTGCGCGCCGGTATCGCCAACGAAGGCAACCCGTCGCGCATCAATATCGTGCGCACCCTGCGCTCGGCCCATGCCCGGCGTATCGCCTTGACCGGCAGCAGCCGCGCACTGCTGCGCGAGGCGCAGAAGGAACTGGCCCGGTTGAAAGTCGAGGAGCCCGACAACTTCACCGACATTCAGGAGGTCGAGCAAGAGATCGAGCGGCTCAAGGCCCGTATCAACCGCCTGCCGTTCCTGGATACCTTCGACCTCAAGTACAACCTGCTGGTCAAGCAGCCCAACCCCAGTTCCAAGGCCGTGATGTTCTGCCTGATGGACGTGTCCGGCTCGATGACCCAGGCCACCAAGGACATCGCCAAGCGGTTCTTCATCCTGTTGTACCTGTTCCTCAAGCGCAACTATGACCGCATCGAGGTGGTGTTCATCCGCCACCACACCAGTGCCCGCGAAGTGGACGAAGAAGAGTTCTTCTATTCCCGCGAGACCGGCGGCACCATCGTTTCCAGTGCACTCAAGATGATGCAGGAGATCATGGCCGAACGTTACCCGGCCAGTGACTGGAACATTTATGCCGCCCAGGCTTCCGACGGCGACAACTGGAACGACGACTCGCCCATCTGCCGTGAGATCCTTTCCAAACAGATCATGCCGCACGTGCAGTACTACACTTACGTGGAGATCACCCCCCGCGAGCATCAGGCGCTGTGGTACGAATACGAGCGTATCGGCGAGGCTTTCCCCGACACGTTCGCCCAGCAGCAGTTGGTTTCGGCCGGTGACATTTACCCGGTCTTCCGTGAACTCTTCCAGCGCAGGTTAGCCACATGAGCGCCAGAGAACAGAGACGCCAACCCATTTCCACCGGGTCCGAGTGGACGTTCGAGCTGATCCAGACCTACGATCGGGAAATCAGCCGTTTGGCCGAACGTTATGCCCTGGACACCTACCCCAATCAGATCGAAGTGATCACAGCCGAGCAGATGATGGACGCGTATGCCTCCGTCGGCATGCCGCTGGGCTATCACCACTGGTCCTACGGTAAACAGTTCCTCAGCACCGAGAAGTCCTATAGCCGCGGCCAGATGGGCCTGGCCTACGAGATCGTGATCAACTCCGACCCCTGCATCGCCTACCTGATGGAAGAAAACACCATGTGCATGCAGGCACTGGTGATTGCCCACGCCTGCTATGGCCACAACAGTTTCTTCAAAGGCAATTACCTGTTCCGCACATGGACCGATGCCAGTTCGATCATCGACTACCTGGTGTTCGCCAAGCAGTACATCGCCCAATGCGAAGAGCGCCACGGCATCGATGCTGTCGAAGACCTGATCGACTCCTGCCACGCCTTGATGAACTACGGCGTGGACCGCTACAAACGCCCCTACCCGATCTCCGCCGAGGAGGAGCGGCGCCGCCAGAAGGAGCGCGAGGAGCACCTGCAACGCCAGATCAACGACCTGTGGCGCACCATTCCCAAAGGCGCAGAGAAAGGCGGCGACCGCGATGATGCGCGCTTCCCCGCCGAACCGCAGGAAAACATCCTTTACTTCATCGAAAAACACGCCCCGCTACTCGAGCCTTGGCAGCGCGAAGTGGTGCGTATCGTGCGTAAGATCGCGCAGTACTTCTACCCCCAACGCCAGACGCAGGTCATGAACGAAGGCTGGGCGACCTTCTGGCACTACACCCTGATGAACGACCTGTACGACGAGGGCCTGGTAACCGACGGTTTCATCATGGAATTTCTTCAGTCGCACACCAGTGTGGTGTTCCAGCCCGGCTTCGACAGCCCTTATTACAGCGGCATCAACCCTTATGCCCTGGGTTTCGCCATGTACACCGACATCCGCCGCATGTGCGAAAACCCTACCGAGGAAGATCGCCGCTGGTTCCCGGACATTGCCGGCAGTGATTGGCTGTCGACCATCAAGTTCGCCATGAGCAGCTTCAAGGATGAGAGCTTCATCCTGCAGTACCTGTCTCCCAAAGTGATCCGCGACCTCAAGCTGTTCAGCATCCTGGATGACGACCAGCGCGACGACCTGCTGGTGCCTGCGATCCATGACGAAGCTGGCTACCGGGCGATACGCGAGCAACTCGCGGCCCAGTACAACCTGGGCAACCGCGAACCCAACGTACAGATCTGGAGCATCGACCGCCGCGGCGACCGCTCCCTGACCTTGCGCCACCAGCAACACAACCGCAAACCGCTGGGTGACTCCACCGAGGAGGTGCTCAAGCACCTGCACCGCCTTTGGGGCTTCGACATCCACCTGGAAACCGTGCAAGGCGATCAAGTGGTCAAGACCCACCACATGCCACCGCGTGGCGAGCATGGCGAAGCCGGCGACTACGGCCGCATGGACCTGGCCGTCATCCATCACCTCTAGCCTGCACACCACCATTGCTGCCGACAGGGTATCCTGTGGGCAGTAATGGAGGCTGCACATGCAAATCTACAAAGTCGGCGGCGCCGTACGCGACCGCCTGCTCGGGCGCCCGGTCAGTGACATCGATTGGCTGGTGGTGGGTGCCAGCGTCGAAGAAATGCACGCCAAGGGCTTTCGCCCAGTTGGCGCTGACTTCCCGGTTTTCCTGCACCCCAAGACGGGCGAGGAATATGCCCTGGCGCGTACCGAGCGCAAGAGCGGGCGCGGGTATGGCGGTTTTACCTTCCACGCCAGCCCCGAGGTGACCCTCGAAGAAGACCTGATCCGTCGCGACCTCACCATCAATGCCATGGCCGAGGATGATCAGGGGAACGTTCTGGACCCCTTTCACGGTCGGGCCGATCTTGAGCAACGCCTTCTGCGCCATGTGTCCCCGGCATTCGCCGAAGACCCCTTGCGCGTACTGCGTGTTGCCCGCTTTGCCGCACGCTATGCCCCGCTAGGGTTCAGGGTCGCCGATGAAACACTGGAGCTGATGAAGCAGATCGCGACTTCTGGCGAACTGCAGGCGCTGACGGCTGAACGCAGCTGGAAAGAGATCGAGCGAGCGCTGATGGAAGATGAGCCACAGGTGTTCATCAACGTGCTGAGCGACTGTGCAGCTCTGAAACAACTGATGCCTGAGCTTGAGGGAGATGCAGCTGCGCTGGCGGCACTCACGCAAGCAGCCAAACATCATCAGCCACTGCACATTCGCTGGGCCTGCCTGCTGCATAGCCTGGAGCCAGCTTCGATCAAAGCGCTCAACCAGCGCTTCAAGGCGCCGCGTGAATGCCAGGAACTGGCCATGCTGGTGGGTGAATGCGCCAGCGACGGCCACAGGGCCTTGCAGCTGGAGCCAGAAGACATGCTGGCATTGCTTCAGAAGTTCGACGTGTATCGGCGACCACAACGCTTCGAGGATTTCATTTCCGTGTGCCAGATGGTTGCCCAAGGAAGCGCACAGGCTTATCCACAGGCGGATTACCTGCGCGCAGCGGCAGCGGCCGCCAGGGCGGTAGAGGCGAAGCCCCTGGTGGAAGCAGGGCTGACCGGGCAGGCATTGGGGGAGGCGCTGAAGCATCAGCGCCTGGAGGCACTGAAGGCCTACAAGGCCAATGCCGAAAACTGATCCAACTGCTCGTACCTACCCGTGAAGGGGCCAGTACGAGCAGCGATCACCCCGGCTCAGACGCTGGTAAGCTGCAAACCGCGCCATTCAAACGCGACCGGCGCCAACACCTGGTCGATATTAGCCTCCTGCCACAACCGGGCCATGCTCTTACCCTCTCCCGGATGCACCAGCTCAGGCGCCAGCAGCGCCAACGGCCATAGCACGAAAGCGTTCTTCAGAATCTCGGCCCTGGGCAACACCAGCCCATCGAACGTGCCATGCAGATCGTCATACATCAGCACATCGATATCCAGCGGCAGGCCCTTGCGGTCGGGCGCGTAGCGGCCATTGTCAGCCTCGATGAACTTGAGCCGGCGGTCCAGCTCCATCAACCCAAGGTCGGTCTTGCCCGTCACCACGAAATTGATGAATGGGCCGCTCTTGATCCCCACAGCCTGGCTTTCGAACGCCGGAGAACAACGCATGTCACAGAGGATCGCCGCCAATGCATCGAGCCCTGCGCACAGGTGCGCATGGCGATCGATGTTGCTGCCCAGGCCCAGGTAAACCGTGCTCAGAGACATCCGCGCTCGATCTCCACGCCAACACCGCCTCGGGCCGCAGGGACCGCACCCGGCTTGGTCAGCTTGAGCCGCACCCAAGGGATGTGGAACTCTTCCATCAGGGCCGCGACCAGCCGTTCGGCGAACGTCTCCACCAGCTCGAAACGCGCCTGCTCGGCAAAGGCCTGGATACGCGCCGAAACACTGGCATAGTCCAACGCCAGGTTCAGATCATCGCCAGCCGCTGCCGGGCGATTGTCCCAGGCGAAACTCAGGTCCAGGCGCAGGCACTGGCGAATATCCCGTTCCCAGTCATAGGCACCGATGACGGTATCGACTTCCAGGCCTTCGATGAACACTCTGTCCAAGCACTTCTCTCCACAGCACGACAAGGGCGACTGGCGCCGTTAGAATCAGGGCGTCCTCGCCCGGAATAGTTAGCATGTTTTGGTTACTGGCGCTGCTCGCCTACCTGCTCGGCTCGCTGTCCTTCGCCATCGTCCTCAGCCGCCTTTCGGGCAGCCCGGACCCGCGCTCCTGCGGTTCGGGCAATGCCGGCGCCACCAACATGCTACGCCTGGCGGGCCGCAAAATGGCGATCCTGACCCTGCTTGGCGACCTGTGCAAGGGCTTGCTGCCCGTAATGCTGGCACGCCTGGCCGGGCTCGACCTGCAAGAGCAGGCCTGGGTAGGCGTCTGCGCGGTGCTCGGCCACCTGTTCCCAGTGTACTTCCGTTTCCAGGGCGGCAAGGGCGTGGCCACGGCGGCCGGCATGCTCATGGGCCTGTACTTCCCCGCCGCGCTACTGGCCATCGCCGCCTGGCTGCTGACGTTCTACCTTACCCGCACCAGCTCGCTGGCCGCGCTGATCGCCACACCGCTGACCCTGCCACTGCTGGCCTGGCGCGAGCCAGCGGCCCTGCTGCCGATCAGCGTGCTGACCGTGATGATCGTCTGGCGCCACCGCAATAACCTGCGCGACCTTTTCGCCGGGCGCGAACGCCACTTCTGACGCACACGCAAGCGGCTTACAACGGTGGCAACTGCTCCATCGGCCAGCGCGCCTGCACGCTGATCGCCAGGTCCTGCTGCTGCCCGGCCAACAGCCGCTGGCAACCGGCATAGGCGATCATCGCGCCATTGTCGGTACAGAATTGGGGACGCGCGTAGTACACGTTGCCTTTGATACTGCCGAGCATGTCCTCGAGGGAGGCACGCAATGCCTTGTTGGCGCTCACGCCACCGGCAATCACCAGACGCTTGAGGCCGGTCTGCTTCAGTGCGCGCTTGCACTTGATGGTCAGAGTCTCCACCACAGCCTGCTGGAACGCCAGGGACACGTCGCAACGGGTTTGCTCGTTGTCGTCACCAGCATCGCGGCACTGCTGCCAAGTGTTCAGGGCAAAGGTCTTCAGGCCACTGAAGCTGAACGCCAGGCCCGGACGGTCGGTCATCGGCCGCGGGAACACAAAACGCCCCGGTACGCCCCGTTCTGCCAGGCGAGCGATTTCCGGGCCACCCGGGTAATTGAGGCCGATCAGCTTGGCAGTCTTGTCGAACGCTTCGCCAGCAGCATCATCCAGGCTCTCGCCCAGCAACTCGTACTGGCCGATGCCATCGACCCGAACCAGCTGGGTATGCCCCCCAGACACCAACAAAGCGACGAACGGAAACTGCGGAGGATTTTCCTCAAGCATGGGCGCCAACAGATGGCCTTCCATATGGTGCACGCCGATCGCCGGAATATCCCATGCGAAAGCCAGAGCCTGGGCGCAGGACGCACCCACCAGCAGCGCTCCGACCAGGCCAGGGCCTGCGGTGTAGGCAATGGCGTCGATCTCGGTGGCCACGCAGCCCGCCTCGTCCAGCACCTGGCGGATCAGGGGCAGCATGCGCTTGACGTGGTCCCGTGAGGCAAGCTCGGGTACCACCCCGCCAAACACGCGGTGCAGGTCGATCTGGCTGAACAGCGCGTCGGCCAACAAACCGCGTTCGCTGTCGTATAATGCGACGCCGGTTTCGTCGCAGGATGTTTCCAATCCCAGTACTAGCATGGGCTCGTCCCTTGTGGGGGCTGATTTCGAAGCCGCGCATGATAGTCCCCGTGCCGGGTGCCGACCAGCGGTTTTCGATCAGAGGCTTTGCATTCCGGCTTGCTAAGGGTTAACATCCGCAACCCTTGAAAACCGACGTTCTCCAGCACACCTTTGTTTTGCCAGGAGCACGTCTACCCCGGTAATGAATTAAGGTAGCCCTGGATGCCAGCCGTCAAAGTTAAAGAGAACGAACCCTTCGACGTAGCTCTGCGTCGTTTCAAGCGCTCCTGCGAAAAAGCCGGTGTACTGGCTGAAGTTCGTAGCCGCGAGTTTTACGAGAAGCCGACCGCCGAGCGTAAGCGTAAAGCAGCTGCTGCTGTTAAGCGTCACGCCAAGAAAGTTCAGCGCGAACAGCGCCGCGCCGTTCGTCTGTACTAATACAGTACAGCCGTTCTACGCAAAGCTTCTGCCCTGCCCGGCTCACCGCCGGGCCGATGGCAGCGGTTTGTTTCAACCTTGAGCAGCTAGTTCAAGGCGTCCATCGCAACCTGCAATGGGCAAAGCGCATCAAAACGTCAGAGCTGGTTTCGACCAGTCGTGCACGTCCTCACTGACGAGCCCCTGGTTACCTGGAGGCTACCGACGAGCACACATTCCCTCGCACATCCCCTAGCAGCTCTTGCCCCTAACGGCGCGCTAGCGTTTAGACTTGCCAGTTGCCAGATGACGAGACTGCCATGGCCGGGCTGATTCCCCAAAGCTTCATTGACGACCTGATCAACCGCCTCGACATCGTCGACGTGGTGAGTTCGCGCGTCCAGCTGAAAAAGGCCGGCAAGAACTACTCTGCCTGTTGCCCGTTCCACAAAGAGAAAACCCCGTCCTTCACGGTCAGCCCGGACAAGCAGTTCTATTACTGCTTCGGTTGCGGCGCAGGCGGCAACGCCCTGGGCTTCGTCATGGACCACGACAACCTGGACTTCCCCCAGGCCGTCGAGGAACTGGCCCGTGCCGCAGGCATGGAAGTGCCCCGCGAGGAAGGCCGTCGCGGCCAGAAGCCGCGACAGCCTACAGACTCGCCGCTTTACCCGCTGCTGGATGCAGCCTCGGAATTCTACCGCCAGGCCCTGCGCAGCCACCCGACCCGAAAAGCCGCAGTGGACTACCTCAAGGGCCGCGGCCTGTCGGGCGAAATTGCCCGCGACTTCGGCCTGGGGTTCGCACCACCTGGCTGGGACAACCTGCTCAAGCACCTCGGCGCGGACACCCTGCAACAGAAGGTGATGATCGACGCCGGCCTGCTGATCGAAAACGCCGAAAGCGGCAAACGCTACGACCGCTTCCGCGACCGGGTGATGTTCCCGATACGCGACAGCCGCGGGCGCATCATCGCCTTTGGCGGCCGCGTTCTGGGCGACGACAAGCCCAAGTACCTCAACTCCCCGGAGACCCCGGTATTCCATAAGGGCCAGGAACTTTACGGGCTGTATGAGGCACGCAAGCACAACCGCAACCTCGACGAGATCATCGTCGTCGAGGGTTACATGGATGTCATCGCCCTGGCCCAGCAGGGCCTGCGTAATGCCGTAGCGACACTCGGCACCGCCACCAGCGAAGAACACCTCAAGCGTCTGTTTCGCGTGGTGCCCAGCGTACTGTTCTGCTTCGACGGCGACCAGGCCGGGCGCAAGGCCGCCTGGCGCGCCCTGGAGTCGACCCTCTCGGCACTGCAGGACGGGCGCCGTGCGCGCTTCCTGTTCCTGCCCGAAGGCGAAGACCCGGACAGCCTGGTACGCGCAGAGGGCACCGATGCCTTCATGGCGCGCATCAACCAGCACGCCCAGCCGCTGGCCGACTATTTCTTCGAGCAACTGAGCGTCGAGGCCGACCCGCGCTCGCTTGAAGGCAAGGCGCACATGGCGACCCTGGCTGCACCGTTGATCGAAAAAATCCCCGGCGCCAACCTGCGCCAGCTGATGCGCAATCGCCTGAAGGAAATTACCGGCCTCGATCCACAGCAGGTCGAGCAGTTGGCCCAGCAGGCGCCTGCCGCCAACAGCGTGCCGGACTATGACCCTGGCTACGACTACGACGCCATGGCCAGTTACACCCCCGACTATGGCGACATGCCGCAACACGACTACGCCCCGGCGCAGCAGGAGCAGCAGTGGAAGCCGAACAAGGGGGGCGGCAAGAAGCCGTGGAGCGACAAGCCCTGGGACAAGAGCCGCAAGGGAGGCAAGCCGTGGCAGCAGCGCGATGAAGCGCCGCCACGCACGCCGGCACCGGTGGAACCCCCGACCCTGGCGGCCTTGCGCACGCTGCTGCACCACCCGTTGCTGGCCGGCAAAGTCGAGGACGCCAGCCACTTTGCCGACGAAGAGCATCTCTACAGCCAGTTGCTGGTGGCGCTGATCGAGGCCGCGCAGAAAAATCCTGGGCTAAGCTCAATGCAGCTGATCGCACGCTGGCACGGCACTGAACAGGGCCGCTTGCTGCGAGCCCTGGCAGAAAAGGAATGGCTGATCGTGGCCGACAACCTTGAACAACAGTTTTTCGACACTATAACTAGCTTGTCCGCCCGCCAACGCGAGCGCAGCCTGGAACATCTGCTCAGGAAAGCACGTCAAAGCGAGTTGAGCAGCGAGGAAAAATCTCAGCTTCTCGCCCTGCTGAGCCGGAATGTTCCCGCACAAACGCCGACCTCATCTGGCGCGTGAGGCCCATGCTCGGGTATAATCCTCGGCTTGTTTTTTGCCCGCCAAGACCTTCAGTGGATAGGGTGTTATGTCCGGAAAAGCGCAACAGCAGTCTCGTATCAAAGAATTGATCACCCGCGGTCGTGAGCAGGGCTACCTGACTTACGCGGAGGTCAACGACCACCTGCCTGAGGATATTTCAGATCCTGAACAGGTGGAAGACATCATCCGCATGATCAACGACATGGGGATCAACGTATTCGAGAGTGCTCCGGATGCGGATGCCCTTCTGTTGGCGGAAGCCGACACCGACGAAGCCGCGGCCGAAGAAGCCGCTGCTGCGTTGGCGGCCGTTGAAACCGATATCGGCCGCACGACCGACCCAGTGCGCATGTACATGCGCGAAATGGGTACGGTCGAGCTCCTGACCCGCGAAGGCGAAATCGAAATCGCCAAGCGTATCGAGGAAGGCATCCGTGAAGTGATGGGCGCTATTGCCCACTTCCCGGGCACAGTTGACTACATCCTCGGTGAATACGACCGCGTCACCACCGAAGGTGGCCGTCTGTCCGATGTTCTCAGCGGTTACATCGACCCTGACGACAATATCGCCGCTCCGACCGAAGAAGTGCCGATCCCTGGCGCCAAGGCCGCTGCCACGAAGGAAGAGGCCGAGGACGAGGAAGAAAGCGACGATAGCAGTGACGATGAGGAAGAGACCGAGAGCGGTCCGGACCCAGTCGTTGCAGCCCAGCGTTTCGGCGCGGTATCGGATCAGCTCGCCATCACCCTCAAGGTGCTGAAAAAGCATGGCCGCAGCCACGCCGAGAGCATCGGTGCAATGCAGGCCCTGGCCGATCTGTTCATGCCGATCAAGCTGGTGCCCAAGCAGTTCGAGGTACTGGTCGAGCGCGTTCGTGATGCCCTGGCCCGCCTGCGCCAGCAAGAGCGTGCCATCATGCAACTGTGCGTACGTGATGCGCGCATGCCGCGTGCCGACTTCCTGCGCCTGTTCCCGAGCAACGAGACCGACCAGACCTGGAGCGGTGACCTGGCCAAGCGCAACACCAAATGGGCTGCTGCCCTGGGTGAAAAGGACGCCGCCATCGTCGCCTGCCAGCAAAAGTTGATCGACCTTGAGACCGAGACCGGCCTGACCGTTGCCGAGATCAAGGACATCAACCGCCGCATGTCCATCGGTGAGGCCAAGGCTCGCCGCGCCAAGAAAGAAATGGTCGAGGCGAACCTGCGTCTGGTGATTTCCATCGCCAAGAAGTACACCAACCGCGGCCTGCAGTTCCTCGACCTGATTCAGGAAGGCAACATCGGCCTGATGAAAGCGGTGGACAAGTTCGAATACCGTCGCGGTTACAAGTTCTCGACCTACGCCACCTGGTGGATTCGTCAGGCGATTACCCGCTCGATCGCCGACCAGGCACGCACCATTCGTATCCCGGTGCACATGATCGAGACGATCAACAAGCTCAACCGTATTTCCCGGCAGATGCTGCAGGAAATGGGTCGCGAACCGACCCCGGAAGAGCTCGGTGAGCGTATGGAGATGCCTGAGGACAAGATCCGCAAGGTCTTGAAGATCGCCAAAGAGCCGATCTCCATGGAAACCCCGATCGGTGACGATGAAGATTCGCACCTGGGCGACTTCATCGAGGACTCGACCATGCAGTCCCCGATCGACGTGGCCACGGTCGAAAGCCTCAAGGAAGCGACTCGCGACGTGCTTTCGGGCCTGACCGCACGCGAAGCCAAGGTGCTGCGCATGCGTTTCGGTATCGACATGAACACCGACCACACCCTCGAAGAAGTGGGCAAGCAGTTCGACGTGACCCGTGAACGGATCCGTCAGATCGAAGCGAAGGCGTTGCGCAAATTGCGCCACCCGACGCGCAGCGAGCACCTGCGATCCTTCCTCGACGAGTGATGAAAAACCCCGGCCTAGGCCGGGGTTTTTCTTATGTGACAAAAGGTCGTGGCAAGTAGCTACCCTTCGCGGCGATTGCCCGTCTACACTCGAATTCAGACCACCTGAATGCGAGGCTGCCATGCCGCCAATGCCGGCCATTCTGTTGCTGCTCCTGATCCTGTGGAACACAACGGCCGGCGCCCTGACCCTGACAGACGAGGAAAAAACCTGGCTCGCTGCCCACCCGCAGTTGAAGCTGGGCGTCGACGCCTCCTGGCCACCGTTCGAATTTCGTGACCAGCAAGGCCGGTACCAGGGATTGGCCGCCGATTACATCGCCATGCTCCAGGACCGTCTGGGCGTGGCATTCAAGCCGGTCGAACCCAGCACCTGGACCGAGGTACTTGAACAGGCGCGCGAAAGCCGCATCGACCTTTTACCCGGCGTCATGTCAACCCCCGAACGCCAGGGCTTCCTGGCTTTCACACGCCCTTATCTGGATTTCCCCATCGTTATCCTGGCCCATGAAGGCGGCCAGCAACCCCGCACACTGAAGGACCTGTACGGCCTGAAAATCGCTGTGGTGGAGAATTACGCTCCACACGAACTGCTGCGTACCCACCATCCAGATCTCAACCTGGTCGCCATGCCCAATGTCAGCTCGACCTTGCAGGCACTGGCCACCGATGAGGTGGATGCTGTGGTCGGTGACCTCGCCTCGAGCATCTGGAGCCTGCGTCAGCTCAAGCTGGACGGCCTTTATGTCAGCGGCGAAACGCCCTATCGCTATCAGCTGGCCATGGCCGCACCGCGCGACAAGAAGGTCCTGGTCGGCATCCTCGACAAGGTCATGGCCGACATGTCGAGTGACGAGATCAGGCAGATCCAGCAACGCTGGGTCGGCAATGTGGTCGATCAACGCACGTTCTGGAATGACATGCTCATGTACGGGCTGCCCGGCGTCCTTTTGCTGATCGCCATCCTGGCCGTGGTGATCCGCATCAACCGCCGCCTCAGCTCGGAAATATCCAGGCGCATTGCCCTGGAACAGGAACTGCGCAGCAGCGAGTACCACTACCGCGGGCTGATCGAAAGCCTCTCAGCCATCGCCTGGGAAGCTGACGCCAATGACTTCACCTATAGCTACGTCTCACCCCATGCCGAAGACCTGCTTGGCTACCCTTTGCATGAATGGCTCAAACCAGGCTTCTGGCGCAGCATCCTGCACCCGGAGGACGCACTCTGGGCCCAGGCCTACTGCGAAAGTGAAACAGCAGCCGGGCGCGACCACAGCCTCGATTACAGGGTGATGCGTGCCGATGGCCATTCACTCTGGGTGCGCAACATCGTCAGCATGATCGAGCACGGCCACCGGCCTGTGATGCGCGGGCTGATGATCGACATCAGCGAAACCAAGCGCACTGAAGACGCCCTGCGCCTGTCGGAGCAGAAGTTCGCTTCGGTATTCCAGCAATGCCCCGACATCCTGTTGATTGCGCGCCACAGTGATGGGTGCCTGCTGGAGGTCAACGAAGCTTTCGAGGAGCAGATCGGCCTGACCCCAGGTCAGGTGGTCGGCCGCACCGCTACAGAGCTGAACCTGTGGGGTGCGCAAGGTGCCGGGCCATTGCTGCTCGAGCGCCTGCACCAGGGAGGTATCCGCAACCTGGAAATGAGCTTCCGTCGCAGCAATGGCCAATTGTTCACGGGCCTGACCTCTGCCGAAACCTTCGAGCTGGATGGCACCCTGGCTTTCGTCGTGGCGGTTCGCGACATCAGCCAACTGAAAGAAACCCAGCAGCAACTGCAAACCTCCGAAGAGAAATTCGCCAAGGCCTTCCACGCGTCTCCGGACGGCCTGCTGCTGTCGCGCCAGAGCGATGGCCTGCTGATCGAGGTCAACGAGGGCTTCTGCCGGCTGACCGGCTATGACCTCGATCCTGCCCTGGACCAGACGTCTTTCGACCTGGGCATCTGGGTCGACCTCAACGAACGTAAACGCCTGATCGCTCAACTCTCCCACGATGGTTTTGTGCGCGATTTCAGCTGCCATATCCGCCGCAGCGACGGGCAGATACGCCTTTGCGAGCTGTCCGCACGGCCACTACCGATTGCCGGCGTCGACTGCATGCTGACCATCGCCCGTGACATCACCGAGCGCCACCTGATGCAGGAAAAACTGCAACTGGCCGCCACCGTGTTCGAAAACACCGCCGAAGGCGTGCTGATCACCGATATCGACCAGCGCATCAGCGCGGTAAACCGTGCGTTCAGCGAAATCACCGGCTACAACGAGACCGAAGCCCTGGGCCAGACTCCGCGCCTGCTTGCCTCCGGTCAGCATGACAGCGCCTTTTACGCCGCCATGTGGCATCAGCTCACAGCCGAAGGCCATTGGCAGGGCGAGATCTACAACAAACGCAAAAATGGCGAACTTTACCCGGGCTGGCTGACCATCAGCGCGGTGCGCAATAGCGACCGCGAGATCACCCACTTTGTCGCCGTGTTCGCCGACATCTCCAGCCTCAAGCACGCTCAGGCCAAGCTCGACTACCAGGCTCACCACGACCCGCTCACCGGCCTGCCCAACCGCGCGCTGTTCGAAAACCGCCTGCAGGCCGCGCTCACCTGCCCGCAAGCCTCCAACCGCCAGGGCGCGGTGCTGTTCCTTGACCTTGATCGCTTCAAGCACATCAACGACAGCCTCGGCCATCCGGTCGGCGACCTGCTGCTCAAGGGCATCGCCCAGCGTCTCAAGGAGCAAGTGCGCGACGTCGACACCGTGGCGCGCCTGGGTGGCGACGAGTTCATCATCCTGCTGCCCGGCCTGCACAAACCCAGTGACGCCAGTGCCATCGCCAACAAACTGCTGTCCTGCTTCAGCGCCCCCTTCCAGGCCGGCGAACACGAGTTTTTCACCAGCGCGAGTATCGGCATCAGCCTCTATCCCCAGGACGGCACCGACGTCGCCACACTGATCCGCAACGCCGACGCCGCCATGTACCGCTCCAAGGCCAAAGGCCGCAACCGCGTCGAAGCCTACACCCGTGACCTCACAGCCCAGGCCAGCGAACGTATTGCCCTGGAGCACGAGCTGCGCCGCGCCATAGAACGCAACGAAATGAGCCTGTGCTACCAGCCCAAGTTCAGCCTCAAGACCCAGACCCTGGTTGGCGCCGAAGCGCTGATCCGCTGGAGCCACCCCAGCTTCGGCGAGGTGCCGCCAGAGCACTTCATCCACCTCGCCGAAGAGAATGGCACCATCCTGCAGCTCGGCGACTGGGTGCTGGAGCAGGCCTGCCGGCAGATGCACCATTGGAAGAAGCACTACCAAGCCTTCGGCCCGCTGTCGATAAACCTCGCCGGGGCGCAGCTGCGCCACCATGGCCTGGCCAAGCGCATCGAGCAGTTGCTCAAGACCTACCAACTGAAGGCAGGCGACCTGCAGCTGGAAATTACCGAAAACTTCATCATGAGCCAGGCCGAAGAAGCCCTGGCCGTGCTGCACCAGCTAAAGCAGCTGGGTGTGCAATTGGCAATCGATGATTTCGGCACCGGTTACTCATCCCTGAGCTACCTCAAGCGCCTGCCACTGGACATCCTCAAGATCGACAAGTCGTTCATCCGCGGCTTGCCGGACGACCCGCACGATGCAGCCATCGCCCGCGCCATCATCGCGCTGGGGCGCAGCATGCAGTTGACCATCATTGCCGAAGGCGTGGAGAACCAGGCGCAGCAACGGTTCCTGGCCGCCGAAGGTTGTGAACAGATCCAGGGCTATATCGTCAGCCTGCCGCTGCCACCAGATGATTTTGCAGCGGCGTTTCTTCGCATAGCACTAACCGATCTTTCGGATGGCACGCTTTCGAAACCCTCGTTATAATCCGGGCACTTACTGAGGGCCTATAGCTCAGTTGGTTAGAGCAGAGGACTCATAATCCTTTGGTCCACGGTTCGAGTCCGTGTGGGCCCACCACCTTCAAAGCCGCGCATTGCGCGGCTTTTTCATGTCCGCTGTGCGCAGAAGGAAATAGCACGCCAGGGCTGTGAGGTAGGGCGCGCAAAAGCTAACAGCACCGGAAACCGATGCAGATGCTGAGCAATACCTGTGTCCTTGTAGCCCCTGAGCCACAAAATCACGCTGACCCACGCACTATGTAGCCTATGAGCTACAAAATTTGTCCCGACGGCACTTGTTCGAATGTAGCTTACGGGCTACATTTTTCAGCATTACACCTATTTTTGATGCCCAAGGGCTACAAATGACTTCTCTCTACGATGTCTCCGAAATGCTGAAACAGGCGCGTGGTGAGGCGAAGCTGAGCCAGGAAGCGCTGGCCGGACGTGCCGGCGTCTCGCGCACGACCGTTGCACGTATGGAAACACTGGCCAAAGGCGATATGAGTGTTTCAGTGCTGGTTCGCCTGCTGGAAGCGGCCGGCTACGACCTGAAGCTAGTCAAAGCCGGACACCAGCGCACTGTTGAAGACATCCTCAGCGAGCAGCGGTCAGGGAGCGCGTGAGCATGATTCTCGATGTCCACGTCAGCTCAAGGCTGGTGGCCAAGCTCTATCGGGAGCGCGATGAATACGTGCTGAAATACCTGCCAGGCAGCGCAGCGGAAGACTTTGTCAGCCTGACTATGCCGGTTCGCGAAGAAGCATGGCGCTGGCCCCGTGACCTGTTCCCGTTTTTCCGCCAGAACCTGCCCGAAGGGTATTTACTGGGCGTTATCCGCGAAGAGTTCGGCCCGCTGCTTGATGGCACCGACCTGTCGCTGCTGGGCGTCGTGGGTGGCACCGGCATCGGCAGAGTCTCAGTGACGCCTGAAGGCGTCCAGCCTGGCGTCGAGATCGCCCCGCTCGAGATAGAACACCTACTCAAGGCAGAAAACACCAACGAACGCTTTGCCGCACTGGTGCGGCAATACGCGCGGGTAGCCGTGTCGGGGGTCGTGCCAAAGTTCATCTCCAGCGACGCCGCCGAACCTCGGGAGCCGCTGGGTAAACCGACACTGCGCACCGGTTCGCACATCATCAAGGGATCCGACGACACGACCCCTTTTCTAGGCTTCAACGAGTTCTACACCATGCGCGTACTGGCCCGGCTGAATGTCGTGCCTGTCGCCACCTGTCGTATGTCAGAAGACGGCAAAGTCCTGGTAGTGGATCGCTTCGACGTGGACGCGCACGGCATCCCCCGCTACGGAGTCGAAGACGCCTGTGGGCTGCTTGGTTTACCACCACATGAAAAGTACGCCCCCACCACCGAGCGGGTGTGGAAGGCCACGCGGGCCTATATCCCCGCTGATCGTCTGCAGACGCAACGCGAGCATCTAGGCTGGCAGCTGCTGACCAACTACGTGGTACGCAATGCTGATTGCCACGCGAAGAACATCGCGCTGTTTTACACCTCGCGTGCTGACGTGGCCTTTACTCCGGCCTATAACCTGGTGACCACTCAGGCCTACCCGCGCTTCGCCAGCAACCCACCTGGCCTGTCCGTAAGCGGCAGACAAACCTGGACACCGGGCCGTTCGCTGGAAACCTTTTTCAAAGCCGTCCTAGGTATTCCACCGCGCCAGTATGCCACCATGGTCGAGCAACTCTGCGAGTCCGCCGTAGCGGTCGGTAGAGAAGTGATCGAAGCCGCGAAAAACGAGCCTGCCTGGCGCGATGTGGCCAAACACATGGTGCATGCCTGGAACGAGGGAATGGAGACATTGCGCAGCCCCAAAGCCGCCCCGCACTTTCGCGGCTTGGATACCGCCATTGAAGACGCCGGCTTCTCCGGGCCGCGCAAACCACAATGCAGCCGAGAGGTGATTGGCCGCTCTGAGTTGCTGGCAAAGAAGCGCTGAATTCATGGCGCAGGGCCAATGGCTGCAGATCCCCCCGAAGCTGTGCGCTAAGACGCCACAGTGAGCTGATTGGCCTTAACTATTCGACTCACGAAATGAGCCGAATACGGCCAATAAATATCATCGCGCCTTTACGCCAGATTTCGGTACTATTTGGTTAACTCAGGATTGCTGAAGGTTGGAAAATGGAATTCACCCCCGTCATTGCGCAAGTCTAAAACATGCTGATCTGGTTTACTCCAGCAGCACTGTTGATCGGTCTACTTAAATCGCCCTGGAACAAGGGCCATATTGGCGAACTCCTGGTGCGACTGTTTACCCATTGGCAGCTCGATCAGCAGACCCACCGCCGCCTGCACAACGTCACCCTGAGCACACCCGACGGCACCACGCAGATCGACCACATATTCCTTTCGCCCTACGGCATCTCGTGCTGGAAACGAAGAACATGAGCGGCTGGATTGCGGATTCCACGCCATTCGGACACTCAGCCCACGAACATCCGGACACTCGTTCCACGCTCATTCGGACAGGCAGTCGGAGCGCAGCGACGCAGGTTTGCATTGTTAGTCTGAAGTCCCTGTCGTCGTCAATTTCGTTGCGCGCCTGCGCATCGATTCGCCTTCAGTTCGATCCGGTAAGCGTTGTGCACCAGCCGATCGAGGATCGCGTCGCCCAAGGTCGGATCGCCGATCAGTGCGTGCCATTTGTCTACCGGCATCTGGCTGGTCACCAGCGTCGAGCGGTTGCCGTAGCGGTCGTCCAGCAGTTCGAGCATGTCGCGCCGTTGTGCGGCGGTAAACGGCGCCAGGCCCCAGTCATCCAGGATCAGCAAGTCGGTCTTGGCATAACCCGCCATCAGTTTCGCGAAGCGCCCATCGCCGTGGGCTAGGCCCAGCTCTTCCATCAAGCGCGGCAGACGCAGGTAACGCACGCTGTAGCCATCGCGGCAGGCCTTGTGGGCCAGCGCGCAGGCGAGCCAGGTTTTACCTACGCCCGTCGGCCCGCCGATGATCAGGTTCAGGCCATCGCGCAGCCACTGGCCGCTGCCCAGTTGCAGGATCAAGGCCTTGTCCAGGCCGCGAGGGCTGCGGTAGTCGATGTCTTCCAGGCAGGCGTTATGGCGCAGTCGTGCGGCTTTGAGGCGAGTCGTCAGGCGTGCATCTTCGCGCTCGGTCAGCTCGCGGTCGACCATCAGGCCAAGGCGTTCGTCGAAGCTGAGATCGTTGATGTCGGGCGTAGCGTGTTGTTCGCTGAGCGCTTTGACCATGCCTTGCAGGCGCAAGGTTTGCAGCTTGTCCAAGGTCGGGTTCGGTAGCATTTTGATCCTCCTTTTCAGGTCAGTGGTAGTAGCCGGGGCCGCGCAGGTTGATGTGCTCGTCGGGCAGCAGCGGCAGGTTTTGCTGGCCCAGCGGCAGCCGTTCCAGTCCTTGGCGCAGGATCGATTCCAGGCTCTTGTAACTGCATGCGCCCAGTGCCAGCGCACGCTGGCACGCGGCTTCCAGCCGCGCTTCGCCGTGCTGTTTGCTCAGGCGCAGGATGCCCAGGCAGGCGCGGAAGCCGTGCTGTGGGTGGATTCGGCGTTCGAGGATGTAGGTGATGACGCCAGCGGTGTTGGGCCCGGTTTGCTCTGCCCAGCGGATCAGCCGTTGCGGCGTCCATTCGGCGTGCTCGCGGTGGCTTTTGGGCATGTGCTCGATCTGGGTGGTGTGGCGGCCTTTGTGCTGTGAGCGCAAATGGCTGGCCACGCGCTGGTTGGCGTGGAAGCACTCGATGGTCTGCGCGGTCAGCCGCACTTCGAGTTGGTGCTTCACCAACTGGTATGGCACCGAGTAGAAGTGGCCATCGACCTCGACGTGGTAGTCGATATGGACGCGTACCTTTTTCCACTCGGCGTAGATGTAAGGGTGTTCCGGTAGCGGTTGCAACGCCGGTTGGTCGATGGCCTCGAAGGCCGAACGGCGTGAGCCGGGCAGCTTTTTGAAGGGCTTTTGGTTGAGGCGATCCAGCAGCAGTCCGATGGCCGTGTTGAGTTCACCCAGCGAAAAGAACTGCCGATTGCGCAGCACCGCCAGGATCCAGCGCTCGACCACTTGAACACCGACTTCGACCTTGGCTTTGTCCTTGGGTTTTCGTGAGCGAGCAGGCAATACGGCGACGCCGTAGTGCTCGGCCAGATCGCGGTAGCTGGGGTTAATATCGGGCTCGTAACGGTGCGCCTTGGTCACGCCACTGCGCAGATTGTCGGGCACCAGGATCTGTGCGGTGCCGCCGAAAAAAGCAAAACAGCGGGCGTGCGAGCCCAGCCAGTCGGGCAGTTTCTGCGACCAGGTCGCCTCGGCGAAGGTGTAGCTGGAGGCACCGAGGACGGCGACGAAAATCTGGGCCTGGCGGATCTCTCCGGTTCGCCGGTCGATGATCGGCACGGTCTGACCCGCGTAATCGACGAACAGCTTTTCGCCTGCGCGATGTTCCTGGCGCATGACCACGTCGACCTTGGCGGCCCAGAGGCGGTAGTGCTCGCAGAACCAGCTGTATTGAAAGCCTTGCGGATGGGCGAGTCGGTACTCTTGCCAGAGCAGGGCCAAGGTGACACCGGGACGGCGTAACTCGGCGTGGACATGAGCCCAGTCCGGCGTCGGACGTTGGTCGCTTGGCGCGGGTACTGCCGGCGGAAAAAAACGCCGATTCAGCTCGGCATCTGAGAGATCGACGGGCCACTGAAGCCCGCTGGCAGCGAACCGGCAAAGGTAGTCTCCCGCACTCGAATGGCCAATGGATAAACTTTTGGCGATATTGCGCACGGACAGGCCGGCGTCGAACTTTAGGCGTAGTACCTCTCGGATTTTACGCATGGATAAACGCTCCACGACGACCACTTCGCTTCGATAAAAGAGGCCGATGGTAGTGAATAATCCTGCGTTGCTGCCTGCCTGAAAGTGTCCGGATGGCCGTGGAATCGGTGTCCGGATACTTGTGGAATGAGTGTCCGGATGTTGGTGGAATGGGTGTCCGGATGGTCATGGAATCCCCAAAGGGCTGCGATCAAGCATCCGGGCGATCGCTCTTTGGCTCAGGCCCTGAAGCTGGCCGAACTGGATCGTGATGCGTTCTTTTATCGATTCAAGAGTGTTTCTGAATTGCTGGAAGCAGTCGCGTGAGCTGGCTCAACACCCACAAATCAGGTGCACTCATTAAGTCAGCCAACCTGGCTTTAAAATTAGACAGTGAGCCGAATAGCCGGCATTATCGGCTCACCAAATGAGCCGAATAAGCTCGTTAATCGGCTCAAAAAAGAGCACCCCTCCATGAATGAACCGCTCTGGATCTGGCAGCAGCCCAACTGGGCGCACTTTAGCTGGCAAGCCGATGCACTTGCCCCGCTGCTGCGCGCTTGCAGCCAGGCTCAGGGTCGCTTGCTCGGGATGCTGGGAGCTGTAAGTAGTGACACGCAAGTGCAGAGCAGCCTGGATGCCCTACTGCAGAATATCGTCACTTCATCCGCCATCGAGTGTGAGCAGCTGAATGTCGGCTCGGTGCGCTCGTCGCTGGCGCGGCGCCTGGGGCTGAACGAGGAAGGTCGCACCACCGCTCGATCCGAAGGCCTGGCGCAACTGCTGCTCGATGCCACCCGCGCCTATCAGCAGCCGCTCGTTCTGCAGCGGCTGTTCGCCTGGCATGCTTGGCTGTTCCCCAGCGATGACCACTTGATGGCCCGCCCGCTACGCGTCGGCGTGCTGCGCGGCGAAGAGCCCATGCAGGTAGTTTCCGGTCGTCTCGAGCGCCCTACCGTACATTTCCAGGCCCCACCTCGCGCCGGGCTGGAAGCGCAACTGGACGACTTCTTTGCCTGGTTCCAGAGCAGCCGCAGCGATGCGAGCCTCGACCCATTCTTGCGTGCCGGCATTGCGCACTTCTGGTTCGTTACCCTGCACCCATTCGATGACGGCAATGGTCGTCTTACACGCGCCATCACCGACTTGGCTTTGGCTCAGGGCGAACAGCAGGCTATCCGCTTTTACGCCATGTCGGCTAGCATCCTCAACGATCGTGCCGGCTATTACCGCATCCTGGAGGCCAGCCAGAAGGGCACGCTGGATATCACCGCCTGGCTGCAATGGTTCCTCGCAACGCTGCTCAAGAGTCTGGAGCAAGCCCTTGCTCGTATAGACCGCGTGCTGGCCAAGGCGCGCTTCTGGCAGGCTCACCGCAGCCAAGCCTTATCTGCCGAGCAGGTCAAAGTGCTTAACCGCCTGCTCGATGGCGGCGAGAGAGGTTTCGAGAACGGCATCAGCGCCGCGCAATACCAGGCCGTGGCCAAGGTCTCGAAAGCCACCGCCACGCGCCACCTGAGCGATCTTGTCGAGAAGGGCTGCCTTGCCCGACTGCCCGGCGGCGGGCGCAGCACGCGCTACCAGCTACAGCACCCGGAAAACGCTCAAGGCTGACCTCGCAGCGACAAAACAGCGCAACGCGACACGATCCTGCCATTACGCCAGTTCGAGTCCGTGTGGACACCCGATACAAGAAAGCCGCGCGATTGCGCGGCTTTCTTCATTTTCAGGCTCTCAAGAATCCTGCCGTGGCTGCATGTGCCGCTGGCGCGGGTTGTAGAAGGTGCTATCGGGAGGAATGTCTCGGGTCACCAGAGACATGGCCCCAATGACCACGTTGTTGCCGATGCTGATGTGGTCAGCAACGATGCAGCTATTGGCACCGAGGCTGACGTTCTCGCCTATGCACAGCGAGTAATGGTCCAGGCCAAGGGTCTTGATCCCAACCGAGCAATTCTGCCGTATGAAAAAATTACGCCCGATGCTTGCGTGGCGAGTGATCACCACGCCTGGCAGATGGGCGATACGAAGGCCGGGAGCTATTTGCGCGCCGATGTCGATGTCCACGGCGTACTTGAGATTGAGCCGCTGCTGCATGCCGCGGGCGTATCGCCTGCTCAGGCCGCCGCGGGCATCAAGGTACTGCGCCAGGCGGTAGGCGAAAAGAAAGCGCAGCTTGTTGTCCTTGCGCGCACGTCGCAGCACGTTGAAGAACAGGCTGGTACGGCGCCCGGGCTTTTTCTTGTTGGAGACTTCCTGCCGCCAGCATTCCAGCAAAGTTTCGAAGTTCACACGGTGGGTCCACTAAAGTCTGCCAATCATCATGCCGCAATTAAGTCAGCCACGCAGCAGCACTTTGCCTTGCCCTGATTGGCGCTGCGTGGCTAGGCTAGCAAGCCCACTGTAGAGACTCGCCATGTCGAATCCCCGCCCAATCGCCCTCGATGAAATCGATCACCAACTGATCGCCCTGCTGCAGATCAATGCCCGCGAAAGCGTCGCCACCCTTGCCCGCCATCTGGGTATCGCTCGCACCACCGTCAACTCGCGCCTGGCGCGGCTGGAGAAGGGAAAAGTCATCACTGGGTATGGCGTGCGCCTGGGCCAGCGCCTGGTCGATGGCGGCCTGCAAGCCTATGTCGGGATCAAGGTGCAACCGCGCTCCGGCAAGGACGTGGTGCGGCGCCTGGCTGCCATGGGGCAAGTGCAGCAATTGTGCGCGGTCAGCGGTGAGTTCGATTACGTAGCATGGCTGCGCAGCGATTCGCCAGAACAACTGGACCAGCTGCTGGACCAGATCGGTAGCGTCGAGGGCGTGGAGAAGACCACCACCTCGATCATCCTCAGCAGCAAAGTGGACCGCGGCCAGCCCTTCTAGATGACAGCGGTACAGTTGCCGAGCAAAAAACGTCACAAGTATTTATAGTCATGTCGTTATGACGAAAAAAAATCCAATACGACGGCGTTTTGCATCTTAATTACGAACACCCCGCTCCCTAAAATGACCACCAGGCATCTCCTATACTCAGGCTCCGCCCCTGCGCAGCCGCTCTGGCAAGGTCACAGCAATGAACAAGAAAAACCGCCACCCGGCCGACGGCAAGAAACCCATCACCATCTTCGGCCCGGACTTCCCGTTCGGCTTCGACGACTGGCTGGAGCACCCGGCTGGGCTGGGCAGTATTCCGGCTGATCGCCACGGTGCGGAAGTCGCTATCGTCGGTGCCGGCATCGCAGGCCTGGTGGCGGCCTACGAGCTGATGAAGCTGGGGCTCAAGCCTGTGGTGTATGAGGCCTCGAAAATGGGTGGCCGACTGCGCTCGCAGGCCTTCAACGGCACCGACGGGGTCATCGCCGAGCTCGGCGGCATGCGCTTTCCGGTGTCCTCCACCGCCTTCTACCACTATGTGGACAAGCTGGGCCTGGAAACCAAGCCCTTCCCCAACCCGCTGACACCGGCATCCGGCAGCACGGTGATCGACCTGGAAGGCCAGACCTACTACGCCGAAAAAGTCAGCGATTTGCCCAAACTGTTCCACGAGGTAGCCGATGCCTGGGCCGACGCGCTGGAAAGCGGCGCGCAGTTCGCCGATATCCAGCAGGCGATCCGCGATCGCGATGTTCCGCGCCTCAAAGCGCTGTGGAACAAGCTGGTACCGCTGTGGGACGACCGCACCTTCTACGACTTCGTCGCCACCTCGCGCTCGTTCGCCCAACTGAGCTTCCAGCACCGTGAGGTGTTCGGCCAGGTCGGCTTCGGCACAGGCGGCTGGGACTCGGACTTCCCCAACTCGATGCTGGAAATCTTCCGTGTGGTGATGACCAACTGCGACGACCACCAGCACCTGATCGTCGGCGGTGTGGAGCAGGTACCGCAGGGCATCTGGCGCCATGTACCGGAGCGCTGCGCCCACTGGCCCGAGGGCACCAGCCTGAGCGCGCTGCATGGCGGCGCACCACGCACCGGGGTAAAGCGCATCGCCCGCGCAGCCGACGGGCGCCTGGCCGTCACCGACAACTGGGGCGACACCCGCCACTACGGCGCCGTGCTCGCCACCTGCCAGAGCTGGCTGCTGACCACCCAGATCGATTGTGAAGAATCACTGTTCTCGCAAAAGATGTGGATGGCCCTGGACCGTACCCGCTACATGCAGTCGTCGAAAACCTTCGTCATGGTCGATCGCCCGTTCTGGAAGGACAAAGACCCGCAAACCGGCCGCGACCTGATGAGCATGACCCTCACTGATCGGCTGACCCGCGGCACCTACCTGTTCGATAACGGCGACGACAAGCCCGGCGTGATCTGCCTGTCCTACGCCTGGATGAGCGACGCCCTGAAGATGCTCCCGCACCCCGTGGAAAAACGCGTGCAACTGGCCCTGGATGCACTGAAGAAGATCTACCCCAAGACCGATATCGCCGGGCATATCATCGGCGACCCGATCACCATTTCCTGGGAGGCCGACCCGCACTTCCTCGGTGCCTTCAAGGGCGCACTGCCTGGCCACTATCGCTACAACCAACGGATGTACGCGCACTTCATGCAGCAGGACATGCCAATGGAGCAGCGCGGGATGTTCATTGCCGGCGATGACGTGTCGTGGACCCCGGCCTGGGTCGAGGGGGCAGTGCAGACTTCGCTGAATGCGGTGTGGGGTATCATGAACCACTTCGGTGGCCAGACCCATCCGGACAATCCAGGCCCAGGCGACGTGTTCGACGAGATCGGGCCGATCGCCCTGGCAGACTGAGACAAGGAGGCAGCATGCGCATCGCTCTGTTCCAGGGTACGCCCAACCCGCTGGACGTGCCCGGCAACCTGCAACGGCTGCGCCACCAGGCGCAGTTGGCGGCCGAGCGCGGCGCGCAGTTGCTGGTGTGTCCGGAGATGTTCCTGAGCGGCTACAACATCGGGTTGGCACAGGTAGAACGCCTGGCAGAGGCCGATGATGGCCCGTCGGCCATGGAGGTGGTGGAGATCGCCCAGGCGCATCGCATCGCCATCGTATACGGCTACCCCGAGCGCACTGACGATGGCGCGATCTACAACAGCGTGCAACTGATCGACGCCCATGGCCGCAGCCTGTGCAATTACCGCAAGACGCACCTGTTTGGTGAGCTGGACCGCGCCATGTTCAGCCCCGGTGCCGACCACTTTCCGGTGGTCGAGCTGGAGGGCTGGAAGGTGGGGCTGCTGATCTGCTACGACATCGAGTTTCCGGAAAATGCCCGGCGCCTGGCGCTGGATGGCGCTGAGCTGATCCTGGTGCCGACCGCAAACATGACCCCGTATGATTTTGTCTGTCAGGTGACCGTGCGCTCCCGGGCCCAGGAAAATCAGTGCTACCTGGTGTATGCCAACTATTGCGGGGCCGAGGGCGAGATCCAGTACTGCGGCCAGAGCAGCATCATCGGGCCGGATGGCAGCCTGCTGGCCATGGCCGGTCGGGATGAGTGCCAACTGCTGGCACAACTGGAACATGAACAGGTGGTGCAGGGCCGCAAAGCGTTTCCTTACCTCGCAGATCTGCGCCAGGAATTGCACCTGCGGCGGGGCTGAGAACAGCCTTTGCCGGCGGTCAGGCCAACTAATTTGTTAGCATGAGTGCTTACCCCGGAGCCCCCATGCCTGATGCCATTCGCCACCTCGTATTAGCCAACGGCCTGCAGCTCACCCTGCGCCATGCCCCGCGGCTCAAGCGCTCGGCTGCTGCGCTGAGGGTCCACGCGGGCAGCCACGATGCCCCGGCAAAATGGCCTGGGCTCGCGCACTTTCTCGAGCATCTGTTCTTCCTCGGCACTCCTCGATTCGCCTTGGATGACGGCCTGATGCGCTACGTCCAGACCCTCGGCGGGCAGGTCAACGCCAGCACCCGCGAACGCACCACCGATTTCTTCTTTGAAGTCCCGCCCGCAGCCTTGGCCGGCGGGCTGGAGCGCCTTTGCCAGATGCTCGCCGAACCCGACCTGGGTAGCGAACGCCAGCGCCGCGAGCGTGAAGTGATCCATGCCGAATTCATCGCCTGGGCGCGCAACCCTAAGGCCCAGAAGGATTTTGCCCTGCTGCAATCAGTGTCGGCTGGCCATCCGCTAGGCGGTTTTCATGCAGGCAACCGGTATACCTTGGCGTTGCAGGATCCTGCCTTTCAGCGGGCCCTCACAGATTTCCATCAACGCTACTACCACGGCGGCCAGATCACCTTGAGCCTGTGTGGGCCGCAACCGCTGGATGAGCTCGAACAGCTTGGCAGGCACTACGCTGGTTTGTTTGCCTTCGGCGAACGCACGCCACAAACACCGCCACCTGCCCTGTCGAACACGAACACAGCCCTGGTATTCACCCATGAAAACCTGCCCCCTGGTGGCGAACGAGCATTGGAGTTGCTGATTGCCGGTTTGAGCGACAGCAGGCCGGGCACCTGGCTGGATGCACTGCGCCAGCGCAGCTGGCTGCAAACTTTCAAGGCAGAAATGCTGTACGCCTTCGCCGGGCAGATGCTCTGGCACATCGAGCTCGAACTCAGCGCAGACGCCTGTGCAGAGGAAGTACACGCCCTGCTGCACGGATGGTTCGGCTTTATCCGGCAATCCGGCCCGGCGCACCTGAACGCCGAATTCGGCCTTCTGCAACAGAGCCGCGAACGCAACGCCAGCCCCCTCGAGTTGGCCCGCCGTGACAGCGCAGGCCAGCCATTGGCGGCACTTGATGCACAAGCACTCTGCGCACTTCAGGCACTGCTCGAAGGCCTGCCATCGCGCAAGCATGGGCAATGGCAGCTGCCAGCACCCGAGCCTTTGCTGTTTACCGGCTTGCCCCCCACGCAGGCGCCTCAATTGCCTGCAGCGCTGACGGTCAGTGAGCAACTGCCGGCGGCACGCCAATACGGGGCATTTCACCTGCGCTGGCAAGTGCCTTCGGCCCTGCGCCAGGGCTTGCACGCCGTGCTCGAACGCGCCCTGCAGCCGCTACAGGCGCGGTGCGAGCGTGCCGCGTTGCAACTGCAGTTCAGTGCCGCAGGCGAAAATTGGCAGCTGCGTTGCACTGGCCTGCCCGCAGCGGTCACGAGGGCCGTCGAACTCGCGATGGCGTGCTTGCGTTCGCCCGCTGACTGGGAGCCTGCGACACAACAGCCCCCCTTGCTGATCCCGATCAGAGCCCTGCTCAACCAACTGCCAGGTGCACTCACCGGCGCGGCACCAACGCCCGAAGCAACCCGCGCGCTCAATCAACAGGCACTCGACGATGCATGGCAGCACAGCCGATGGCATGGCCTGGCGGTGGGCTTCGACGCAACCGCCCTGCAAGCCCTGAGCGCCGCATTGCAAGGCTGCCCCGGGCAGTTTGGCATGCCGGTACCTCCGCCCGACTGGCAGGGCCGCCGCTGGCATCACGCCAAGGTGCCGGGCAGCGAACCCGCACTGTTGCTTTTTTGCCCCGTGCCTGACCATCAGCAAGCCTGCGGCCGGCTTCTCGCCCAGTTGCTGCAAGGGCCCGTGTACCAAAGGCTACGGGTGGAATTGCAGCTGGGTTACGCCGTATTCAGTACCTTTCGTCAGGTCGAGGGCATCGGCGGGCTGCTGTTCGGCGTGCAATCGCCCCGTGCCACCCACGCCGAGATCCTCAGTCACCTGCTCACCCTCCTGCGCCAAGGTGTATGTCTCGACGCTGCTGCACGGCAAAGGTTGGCGGCGCAGTTCGACGAGCCAGCCATGGCCAACGCGGAGCTTGCCGATTGGGCATGGCAGACACACTTGGCTACACTACCCGACGATCTGCCCGCGTTACGCGTGGCTATCCTGAAGACGCAACAGGCGCATCTGGACGATTTGCTGGGCCGCTTGCTCGCAGCCGATTCACCCTTGCTCTGCCTGGCCAATGGGCCTGCGCCAGCGGGGGCCTGGCACTGATCCGGGGTCAATTGTTACGTATACCGCAAGGGCGCTTTTCGAAGAATTAACCTTTCGGTACAAGATTTTCTTGTAAGATAACGCTATCTCAGCCGCCGGAACCTTCGGCGCGAGGCGACGCCAAACAAATAGCTGAACCCTCTACCCTAACCCGGAAGGAGCAAAAACCATGTGGACCAAACCTGCATACACTGACCTGCGTATCGGCTTCGAAGTGACCATGTACTTCGCAAGCCGCTAAGCACTGCCTGCGTTTCAACGCCTCGGCCAGCCGGGGCGTTGTCGTTTTTTCGGCTACGGTTCTTCGGACAGTTCGGATAGAGAGCAACCATGTACATCCAGATTCTCGGTTCCGCCGCCGGCGGTGGCTTCCCGCAGTGGAACTGCAACTGCGCCAACTGCAAGGGCTATCGCGATGGCAGCCTGCGCGCCACGGCACGCACCCAGTCGTCGATTGCCCTGTCCGACGACGGTGTGCACTGGATCCTGTGCAACGCCTCACCCGACATCCGTGCCCAACTGCAGGCCTTCGCGCCAATGCAGCCGGCCCGTGCCCTGCGCGACACCGGCATCAACGCCATCGTCCTGCTCGACAGCCAGATCGACCACACCACCGGCCTGCTCAGCCTGCGCGAAGGCTGCCCGCATCAGGTCTGGTGCACCGACATGGTCCATCAGGACCTCACCACCGGCTTCCCGCTGTTCAACATGCTCAGCCACTGGAACGGTGGCCTGCAGTGGAACCGCATCGAGCTCGAGGGCAGCTTTGTCATCCCGGCCTGCCCCAACCTCAGGTTCACTCCGTTCCCGCTGCGCAGCGCCGCACCGCCTTACTCCCCGCACCGCTTCGACCCACATCCGGGCGACAACCTGGGGCTGCTGGTGGAAGACACCCGCACCGGCGGCAAGCTGTTCTACGCGCCCGGCCTGGGCCAGGTCGACGACAAGCTGCTGGCAATGATGCACGGCGCTGACTGCCTGCTGGTCGACGGCACGCTGTGGGAGGATGATGAAATGCAGCGCCGCGGCGTCGGCACCCGCACTGGCCGCGAAATGGGTCACCTGGCGCAGAACGGCCCCGGCGGCATGCTCGAGGTGCTGGACGGTTTCCCACGCCAGCGCAAGGTACTTATCCACATCAACAACACCAACCCGATTCTGGACGAAGACTCCCCCGAACGCGCCGAGGTCCAGCGCCGCGGTGTGGAAGTCGCCTTCGACGGCATGAGCATCGAGTTGTAAGGAGGCCCGATGAGCGAGGCACTGCCACTGTCGCCTGCCGAATTCGAGCAGGCCCTGCGCGCCAAGGGCGCCTACTACCACATTCATCACCCCTATCACGTGGCGATGTACGAAGGGCGCGCTACCCGCGAACAGATCCAGGGCTGGGTAGCCAACCGCTTCTACTACCAGGTGAACATCCCGATGAAGGATGCCGCGATCCTGGCCAACTGCCCGGACCGCGAAGTGCGCCGCGAGTGGATCCAGCGCCTGCTCGACCACGACGGAGCCCCGGGCGAAGACGGTGGTATCGAAGCCTGGCTGCGCCTGGGCCAGGCCGTGGGGCTCGACCCGGACCAGCTGCGTTCCCAAGAGCTGGTGCTGCCAGGTGTGCGCTTCGCCGTCGATGCCTACGTGAACTTCGCCCGCCGTGCCAGCTGGCAGGAAGCGGCCAGCAGCTCGCTGACCGAACTGTTCGCCCCACAGATCCACCAGTCGCGGCTGGACAGCTGGCCGCAACACTACCCGTGGATCGATCCTGCCGGCTACGAGTACTTCCGCACCCGCCTGGGCCAGGCCCGGCGCGATGTCGAGCACGGCCTGACGATCACCTTGCAGCACTACACCACCCGGGCGGGCCAGGAGCGTATGCTGGAAATCCTGCAGTTCAAGCTGGATATCCTCTGGAGCATGCTCGACGCCATGAGCATGGCCTACGAGCTGCACCGCCCGCCGTATCACACCGTCACCCAGCAACGGGTATGGCACAAGGGGATTGCCCTATGAGTTTCGACCGCAAGCAAGTGCCGAACTGGCGCCCCGGTTACCGGTTCCAGTACGAACCGGCGCAGAAAGGCCACGTGCTGCTCTACCCTGAGGGCATGATCAAGCTCAACGACAGCGCCTCCCTCATAGGCGGCCTGATCGACGGCAAACGTGATGTGAACGCGATCATCACCGAGCTCGAGCAGCAATTCCCTGGTGTGCCCGAAGTCGCTGATGACATCGAGCAATTCATGGAGGTGGCCCGTGGCGAACACTGGATCACACTCGCCTGAGGTACCGGTCGGCCTGCCGCTGTGGCTGCTGGCCGAACTGACCTATCGCTGCCCGCTGCAGTGCCCGTACTGCTCCAACCCCCTCGACTTCGCCGAACAGGGCAAGGAGCTGTCGACCGCGCAGTGGTTCAAGGTGATGGCCGAGGCCCGTGAAATGGGTGCCGCGCAGATCGGCTTTTCCGGCGGTGAGCCGCTGGTGCGCCAGGACCTCGCCGAGCTGATCGGCGAAGCGCGCCGGTTGGGTTACTACACCAACCTGATCACCTCCGGCATCGGCCTGACCGAGGCACGTATCGCCAACTTCAAGGAAGCCGGCCTGGACCACATCCAGATCAGTTTCCAGGCCAGCGACGAGCAGGTGAACAACCTGCTGGCGGGGTCGAAAAAGGCCTTCGCACAGAAGCTGGAGATGGCCCGGGCAGTGAAAGCCCATGGCTATCCGATGGTGCTCAACTTCGTCACCCACCGGCACAACATCGACAAGATCGACCGCATCATCGAGCTGTGCGTAGCGCTGGAAGCCGACTTCGTCGAACTTGCAACCTGCCAGTTCTATGGCTGGGCGCACCTCAACCGCCTGGGCCTGCTGCCGACCCGTGAGCAGCTTGAGCGCGCTGAACGCATCACCAACGAGTACCGTGCAAAGCTCAAGGCCGAAGGCAACCCGTGCAAGCTGATCTTCGTCACGCCGGACTACTACGAAGAGCGCCCCAAGGCTTGCATGAATGGCTGGGGCAGCCTGTTTTTGACCATCACGCCGGACGGCACTGCCCTGCCTTGCCATGGCGCACGTCAGCTGCCGGTGCAGTTCCCGAATGTCCGCGATCACGACCTCAAGCACATCTGGTACGACTCGTTCGGCTTCAACCGTTTCCGTGGTTATGACTGGATGCCCGAGCCCTGCCGCTCGTGCGACGAGAAAGAAAAGGACTTCGGCGGCTGCCGCTGCCAGGCCTTCATGCTCACCGGCGATGCCAGCAACGCCGACCCGGTGTGCGCCAAGTCGAGCGACCACGGCATCATCCTCAAGGCCCGCGAGGAGGCAGAAACGGCCGACCTCGCCATTGAACAGATGACCTTCCGTAATGAGCGCAACTCACGTGTCATTGCCCGCGGGTGAATTCAGTGCCGCGCAGGCCGTCGCCGCCGGCACCGATTTCGCCGAACTCAAAGCCAGCCCCAAAGGCCTGTTCTGGAATGAATTTCGCCCGGCCGACGGTGCTTGCCGCATCTGGTGCTGGCGTGACCAGCAGGCACGCTGCCTCACGCCTGACGGCTTCAGCGTGCGCAGCCGGGTCTATGAATACGGTGGAGGCAGTTTCTGCCTGAGCGATGACGCAGTGGTGTTCGTCAACGAGAAGGACCAGCAGATCTATCACCAGGGACTTGATGGCGCGCCACCGCATGCGCTGACCCAGAATGCCCAATGCCGTTACGGCGACCTGCAATGGCACGACGGCCAAGTGCTGGCGGTCGAGGAGTGCCATGGCGAGAGTGTGGAACATCGCCTGGTGGCATTGGGTGAGGCCGCCGTTGAAGTGCTCGGCGCAGGCGCTGATTTCTATGCATCCCCCACGATCAGCGCCGATGGCACACGCCTGGCCTGGATCGAATGGGACCGGCCGGCGCAGCCATGGACAGTCACACGGCTGATGTGTCGCGAACGGCAAAGTGACGGTAGCTGGGGCGCGGCGCGCTGCATCGCGGCGAATGACGAGTCCCTCCAGCAACCTCGCTTCGACGCGCAAGGGCGCTTGTACTGCCTGTCCGACCGTAATGGTTTCTGGCAGCCCTGGGGCGAGTTGGGCGGGCTATGGCAAGCCTTGCCCGCCGAGCCGGCAGACCACGCTGCCGCACCCTGGCAACTGGGCAACAGCACCTGGCTGGCAATCGGACCACAAAGCTACCTGGCCAGCTGGTTCGAAGGTGGCGTCGGGCAACTCGGGCTACGCACCGTCGACGGCCAGATGGAGCGTTTCGCCAGTGCCTATAGCCGTTTTCGTAGCCTGGCCATCGACGCCGGGCATCTCTACGCAATCGCTGCCTCGCCGATCAGCCCGCCAGCCGTCATTGCCATTGACCGGGCAAGCCACGAAGTACGGGTTCTGGCAGGCGGCGCCGAGTTACTGCCAGCCGATTGCATCAGCCAGCCGCAATCCATCCTCTACGACAGTGGCGGCGAGGTTGCCCATGGTTTCTTTTACCCGGCAGCCGGCGCCAAAGGGCCTTCCCCGCTGGTGGTGTTCATTCATGGTGGGCCAACCTCAGCCTGCTATCCGGTGCTGGACCCACGGGTTCAGTACTGGACCCAGCGTGGCTTCGCCGTTGCCGACCTGAACTATCGGGGCAGTACTGGTTATGGTCGCGAATATCGCCAGGCCCTGCACTTGCGCTGGGGCCAGAGCGATGTACAGGATGCCTGCGCGGCAGTCGAACACCTGGCCGAACGCGGTTTGATCGACCACCGCAAAGCCTTCATACGTGGTGGCAGTGCCGGCGGTTATACCACCCTGTGCGCCCTGGCGTTCCATGACGTATTCCGTGCCGGTGCCAGCCTCTACGGGGTAAGTGACCCGGTTGCGCTGGGCCGCGCCACGCACAAGTTCGAAGGCGATTACCTCGACTGGCTGATCGGTGACCCGCAACAGGATGCCGAGCGCTATCGCCAACGCACCCCACTGTTGCATGCCGAGCAGATCAATGTACCGGTGATTTTCTTTCAGGGTGAACTGGATGCTGTGGTGGTGCCGGAGCAGACGCGCTCGATGCTTGAGGCGTTGAAGGCCAATGGCATCGAGGCCGAGGGGCACTTCTACGCGGGCGAACGGCATGGTTTTCGAAAGGCCGAAAACCTTGCACATGCCCTCGAGGAGGAATGGAAGTTCTATTGTCGGGTGCTGGCCCAGTGAAACCTGGGGCCGCCCTGCGGCCCCAGCAGATTCAGCGCTTGGCGATGATGTACACCGCATGCACGATACCCGGAATGTACCCCAGCAAGGTCAGCAGGATATTCAGCCAGAACGCCCCGCCGAACCCGACCTGCAGAAACACACCCAGCGGCGGCAGGATGATGGCGATGATGATGCGAATGATGTCCATGCAAGTTTCTCCTCAAAGGGTCTAAACAGAGACTAGCTGGGCATCGCAGAGGTTCCACCGGTGCATGCCGTGGTTTTTTTGCAGCGCTCAGGCACCTTGCCAAGGGCCTGCCCCCCACAAAAAAAACGCCCCGGGCCAAATGAATCAGGCCAGGGGCGATGCGCAGAAACGCCAGACGGTTCGTAGAATTCGTATCAGGCCGAGACTTCACGGCGGGCATGCTGCTGCGCGTGCAGGCGGGCGAAGGCCCGGGCCAGGCGCAGGAGCATTTCATCGATGTTGCCTTTGCTCACCGTCAACGCCGGTGTAAAACGCACCACATCGGCCTGCGGGGCATTCAAAAGCAGGCCCTCGTGCAAGGCCGCCTGCACCAGGTCCTTGGCCAGGTGTTCCTGTAGCTGAAGCGCCCAGAGCAGGCCTTGGCCGCGTACTTCGCCCTGGCCATAGCGGCCGGCCAGGCGGCTCAGGCCATCGCGCAGATGGCGGCCACTGTCCTGGACATGCTCGAAAAAGCCCGGCTCCAGTACGGTATCCAGTACCGCAAGGCCTGCAGCGCACATCAGCGCATTACCATGGTGGCTGCCCTCCAGCTCGCCGGGGGCCGCGCAGCAAGCGGTACCACGAGCAAGCAAGGCCGCCAGCGGCACGCCGGCTCCCAGGCCTTTGCCCAAGGTAATGATGTCAGCGCGCACCCCGTAGGTTTCCTCGGCCAGCAATGCTCCGCAGCGGCCAATGCCGGTCTGCACCTCGTCAAGGATCAGCAGGATGCCCAGCTCACGGCACAACCGCTCGACGCCTTTGAGGTATTCCCTTGTCGCGGGAATCACGCCTGCCTCGCCCTGGACCGGCTCGAGCATGATTGCCACAGTTCGCGAGTCGACTTCTGCATGCAGCGCCGCCAGGTCGTTGAATGGCACTTTGCTGAAACCCGGCAGGCCGGGTTCACAGCGGTTGCACGGCAGCGGATCGGATGCCGACAGGGCCCCCAGGCTGCGGCCATGGCAGCCCTGGCTGGCAGTGATGATGTGATAAGCGCCGTTGCGGTGCAGCTGGCCCCATTTGCGCGCCAGCTTGATCGCCCCCTCGCAGGCCTCGGCGCCACTGTTGAGCAGGTACGCCTGATCGCTACCGGTGCTCTGGCACAAGCGGTTGGCCAGCGTCAGCAAACCACGGCTATGGAAACCGGCCCCTGGGTTGATCAACGCCTGGGCCTGATTGCCCAGCGCCTTGACCAACACGCTGGGGCTGTGGCCCAGGCTGTTTACCGCGCCGCCCTGGGTAAAATCCAGGTAAGCATGCCCTTGGTTGTCCCACAACCAGGAGCCTTGGCCACGCACGAACACTTGTGGCGCACGTTCGGCGCCGGGCATCAGGCGCTCGCGGGACAACGCCGATGCGTCTGGCACGCTTACCGGCGCACGCTTGGGCACGACAGCTGCGGCGGGGGCCGATCGGCGCAGGTTGAACAGGTTCATCGGGGGCTCCGGCCAGTCACGGCAAAGGGCAACGTCCGGTCTTGGCGCCGGCGCTTGATAATTTTGCCTTTCCTATCAAAAGTGTTTCTCAAACGGGGTAACAATGCGCGAATTGATCGCTGTAACCCGCTGGAATACGGCGATAGACTAGGCCTCGGCGGCGCTTGCGGCCATTCCGTTTTTTCAGCTTTTTCGATAAGTAATACTTATGGATTTTCGCCAACTGCGTTATTTCGTCGCGGTGTATGAAGAAGGCCATGTCGGCCGCGCTGCTGAACGCCTGTCACTGTCTCAGCCGGCCCTCTCGCAGCAGATCCGCCAGCTTGAGCACAGCCTTGACCTGAGCCTGTTCGAGCGCAGCAACAAGCGCCTGCTGCCGACCTTGGCGGCCCACACCCTGTACAACCACGCCCTGCCTCTGCTCGATGGGCTGCAGCGCGCCCACGAAGCGATGCGCAACTTCAAGGGCCAGTCCTTGCGCACGCTGGCCATCGGCGTACTACAGACGGTTCGGCCGAGCCTGGTGCCGCAGTTGCTTGAGCGGTTGCGCAAGGCCCAACCGCATCTTGTGGTACAGATCTATGAGCTGTCGGGGCTGGAAATCGAACGACGCCTACTCAACGGCAACCTGGATATCGGTATCAGCTACCTGCCGCCACGCCAACCTGGGCTACACGGCTTGCTACTGTACGAAGATGAACTGCAGCTGGTGATCCCTGATACCCATCCGTTGAAGGACTTCAAGAAAGTCTCTATCAGACAAGCTGCAGAACTGCCGATGCTGATGCTTGGCGAGGAATTCCAGATCCGCCAGATCTGGAAGCAACAGTTGGCCAGCCTGGGGCGCAGGCCGCAGGTTCAGGCGGAGATGAACAACATGGGCGGCATTCTCGACAGCCTGGCCCACACCGCACTGGCCACTATCCTGCCTGGCCGCGCCAAGGAGGCTGCCGACGATGACCAAGGGTTGCTGTGGAAACCATTGAGCGAGCCGCGGGTGCCGTTGAAGGTTGGCCTGGTATTTCGCGATGCCCAGCGCCAGCAGGCATCGGTTGAGTTGCTGCGCACGCTGCTCGAGGAAGAAGCCGACGCACGGCAACTGGGGGCTTCACCCCTGGATGTGCTTGGCTGAAATACACGCGCGCAAAGAAAACCCCGCCGAAGCGGGGTTTTCCCAGACTTTTTCCCTGTGACATCCCTATCGCCCCACCGTCCTGGCAGGAAATCCTTCGTTTGTCCCTGTTCTGTCCTTTGCGCTTCCTGCGCAACGTCCATGTAGCAAGATTAGCCGTGGATCCAATCTGACACCAGTGGCGAAAAGTCACCGCGTGATGTAGGAAAATGCTTACAAACAACGTTCATCAACAAACGGCGGGCGTGTATCCCAGTCGTCAGAACTGCTCGGCATCCAGCAAGTACAACGACTCGCTCCCCGCCTTGACCGAAGCCACCAGCGAATCCACCCGCGGCAGCAGCCTGGCGAAGTAGAACCGCGCCGTCCCCAGCTTGGCCGAGTAGAACGCCTCATCGCCCTCGCCCGCCTTGGCCGCCCGCGCCATCAACGCCCACATGTAGGCATAGGCGACATAGCCAAAGGCATGCAGGTACTCGACCGACGCAGCACCAATCTCATTCGGGTTGCCCTTGGCCTGCTCCAGTACCCACTCGGTAAGACCGTCGAGTTGATCGAGGTAGGCACCCAGCGGCTTGGCGAACTCATCCAGGTCGCCACCCGCGCTGGCAATGAACTGGCGAATCTCCTCAGAGAACAGCTTGTAGTAGGCACCACCACTGGCCACCACCTTGCGGCCCATCAGGTCCAGGGCCTGAATACCGTTGGTGCCTTCATAGATCTGGGTAATGCGCACATCGCGTACCAGTTGCTCCTGGCCCCACTCGCGAATGTAGCCATGGCCACCGAACACCTGCTGGCCATGCACCGCACACTCAAGGCCCAGGTCGGTGAGGAAGGCCTTGGCTACCGGCGTCAACAGCGCCACCAGTTCTTCACTGCGTTTGCGCGTACCCGGCTCTTCGCTGTACTTGGCGCTGTCCAGCTGCATTGCCACGTACGTGGAGAAGGCGCGGCCACCTTCGATCAGCGCTTTCATGGTCAGCAGCATGCGGCGCACATCCGGGTGGACGATGATCGGGTCGGCCGCCTTTTCCTTGGCCTGCGGGCCGGTGGGCGCACGGCTCTGCAAACGGTCGCGGGCATACTCGACGGCATTCTGGTAGGAGCGTTCGGCCGTGGCCAACCCCTGAATGCCCACCCCCAGGCGCTCGTAGTTCATCATGGTGAACATCGCCGCCAGGCCCTTGTTCGGCTCGCCAACGATGTAACCTACAGCTTCATCGAAGTTCATCACACACGTTGCCGAAGCCTGGATACCCATCTTGTGCTCGATCGAGCCACAGGTAGCCGGGTTACGTGCCCCAAGGCTGCCGTCATCGTTGACCAGGAACTTGGGCACCAGGAACAGCGAGATGCCCTTTGGCCCGGCCGGTGCGTCCGGCAGCTTGGCCAGCACCAGGTGGATGATGTTTTCGGTCAGGTCGTGTTCGCCGCCAGTGATGAAAATCTTGGTGCCGCTGACCTTGTAGCTGCCATCGGCCTGGGGCTCGGCCTTGGTCCGGATGATGCCAAGGTCGGTACCGGCATGCGGCTCGGTCAGGCACATGGAACCTGCCCACACGCCGGAATACATGTTCGGCAGGTACTTTTCCCTGAGCGCTTCGCTGGCGTGGGCGTTGATCGACAGGCAGGCACCCGCAGTCAGCATCGGGTACAGGCCGAACGCCAGGCTCGACGCGTTGACCATTTCTTCAACCTGGGCCGAAATCGCCTTGGGCATGCCCATGCCACCGTACTGGGGATCGCCGCCCACACCCACCCAGCCGCCCTCGGCGTAAGTGTTGTAGGCCTCGATGAAGCCAGCCGGGGTGCTTACCGCACCGTTTTCCCAGTGACAGCCCTCTTCGTCAGCTGCGCGGCTGAGCGGGGCGATGGACTTGCTGGTGACCTTGCCTGCTTCTTCCAGCACGGCAAGTGCGGTTTGCGCATCGACCGTTTCGGCCAGCTCAGGCAATTGCGCCCACAGCTCTGCCACGTTGAAGACTTCATTCAGAACGAAGCGCATGTCGCGCAGCGGCGCTTTATATTCAGCCATGACAACCTCTCGCTGGTGGGGTCGGGGCGGTCTCGAAGGACCGCAGCACGGGGTTGATTCCAGTGTAACCGAACAACTTTTGCGAGACATAGGGTCATCACGCGACCATATAGTCAATAATGGTCACGCAGTGCGAACGGCTCCGCGCCGTGATTGTTGGCCGTAAACCATGACACAGTTACGGCCGGCACCTTTGGCGCTGTAAAGCGCCTGGTCGGCTGACTTGAGCACTTCTTCGGGGTTGCGGTGTTCGATAAGGCGCTCAGCGACGCCGATACTGATGGTCACCGATACCGTGCCAGCACCACTGCCGCTGCGGCGCTGGCGCCCGGCGGAATCGTCCTGTGGCCGGTTGTTCTGGTCACGCAGTTGCATCGTGTAGTTGGCGATCATCTCGCGCACGGCTTCCACATGCGGCACGCATTCCTCGGCGGTCTTGCCGGCGAAGACCAGGGCAAACTCCTCGCCACCGTAGCGGTAGGCGCGCCCACCACCGGTGACCTTCGACAGCCGGCTGGCGACCAGGCGCAATACCTGGTCACCGACATCGTGGCCATGGGTGTCGTTGAATTTCTTGAAGTGATCGACGTCGGTCATGGCAATCACGTAGTTGCGCCCCAGGCGCTGCATGCGTTCGTTCAGCGCGCGCCGCCCAGGCAGGCCGGTCAGCTCGTCACGGAAGGCCATCTGATAGGCCTCGTGGGAGACCGCCGCAGCGATCATCAGCATCACCTGGCTGCACATGATGTTCAGCGTGAACGGCAGGATGAACGTCTTGGGCAGCATCCAGAAGATACCGATCAGCCCGATGATCTGGGCCGCATGCAAGGGCCTTGGCTCACGCAGGTACTGCACCACCAGCAGCATGAAGACACCGATGAACAACGGGTAGACCATCTGGATCAGGCTCATCCACTGCCCATGCAGCGACGGCCAACGGATTTCAGCCAACCAGCCCAGCAGTGCCTGGGGAAAACTTTGCTCCAGTGCCACTGCCACGCTACCCACAGCGAACAGCACAGCAAACCGCGCAAGCAGGTCCTGGGCCAGGTGGGTGCGCTCCTGCCAGGCGCCAAATAGCCCGAACAATGCAGGCAGCAGCAGGCACACCAGATGGAAAATCACCGCTGCGTCCTCGCGCACACGCCCATGGTCACGGTAGTAGTCGGTCTGGGTATCGAGCAGAAAGTAGGCGATGTACACCGTGACCATCAAGAACAGCTCACGCTGGCGACGGTAGACCGCGCAGTAGGCGCCACCCAGCAGCAGGACCAAGGTGGGCAGGACATTGAACAGTGATGTGAAGAAGACGCTGAGGTCTCTCACGTATGCCGCCGCAAGCCCTGCCAGCAAGAGGAACAGCGAAGGCAGGAAGTGGCTTGCGCGTACAGCGTTTAAACGAAACAAGGGTAATCTCCGACCCGGCAGATCAATAATGGCATTGTGCCTTTACTTCATCGGCAGCGCACATGAATAGATGAATGCACGGGGGGTTAACGGCAGTAGGGGCGGAGGGCTTGAGCTTTTCTTGTAACCGGATCTTGGGCCGCAGCGGCCCCAAAAATACGAAAACCCGCCTGCCGGTGAAGGCAAGCGGGTTTCAGTGACGCCTTGCGGCTTAGTAGGACAGGCCGAAGTGCTCTTCGTCCATCGCCATCAGGTTGCTGGCACCGGACAGCATGGTCGCCACATGCGTGCGGGTACGCGGCAGGATACGCTGGAAGTAGAAGCGCGCCGTCTGCAGCTTGGCGGTGTAGAAAGCTTCTTCCGAAGTGCCGGCAGCCAGCTTCTCGGCAGCCAGGCGTGCCATGTCGGCCCAGAAGTACGCCAGGCACGCATAACCGGAGTACATCAGGTAATCCACCGATGCAGCGCCTACTTCTTCGCGGTCCTTCATGGCGGCCATGCCCACTTTCATGGTCAGTTCGCCCCATTCCTTGTTGATCGCAGCCAGCGGCTCGACGAACTCGCTGACCGCCTCATTGCCTTCCTGCGCCTGGCAGAACTTGTGCACGATCTTGGTGAAGCCCTTGAGCGCTTCGCCCTGGGTCATCAGCACTTTGCGGCCCAGCAGGTCGAGGGCCTGAATGCCGGTAGTGCCCTCGTACAACATGGAGATACGGCTGTCGCGCACGTTCTGCTCCATGCCCCACTCGGCGATGAAGCCGTGGCCGCCGTAGATCTGCACGCCGTGGTTGGCCGCCTCGAAGCCGACTTCGGTCATGAAGGCCTTGGCGATCGGGGTCAGGAAGGCCAGCAGGGCGTCGGCCTTCTTGCGCTCTTCCTCGTCCTGGCTGTATTTGACGATGTCCACCTGCTTGGCGGTGAAGTAGACCATGGCGCGGTTGCCTTCGGCGAAGGCCTTCATGGTCAGCAGCATGCGGCGAACGTCCGGGTGCACGATGATCGGGTCAGCAGCCTTGTCAGGCGCTTTGGGGCCGGTCAGCGAACGCATCTGCAGGCGGTCACGGGCGTACTTCAGGCCACCCTGGAAGGCCACCTCGGCATGTGCCAGGCCCTGCAGCGCGGTGCCCAGGCGGGCGGTGTTCATGAACGTGAACATGCAGTTCAGGCCCTTGTTGGCTGGGCCGATCAGGTAGCCGGTGGCGCTGTCGAAGTTCATCACGCAGGTAGCGTTGCCGTGGATGCCCATCTTGTGCTCGAGCGAGCCGCAGCTCACGCCGTTGCGCTCACCCACGCCGCCTTCGGCGTTGGGCAGGAACTTCGGCACGATGAACAGCGAGATACCTTTGGTGCCGGCTGGGGCATCCGGCAGGCGGGCCAGCACGATGTGGACGATGTTATCGGCCATGTCGTGTTCGCCGGCAGAAATGAAGATCTTGGTGCCGGAAATGCTGTAGGAGCCGTCAGCTTGCGGCTCGGCCTTGGTGCGCAGCATGCCCAGGTCGGTGCCGCAGTGCGGTTCGGTCAGGCACATGGTGCCTGTCCATTCGCCCGATACCAGTTTGGTCAGGTAGGTTTCCTGCTGCTCTACAGTACCGTGCGCAGAAATGGTGTTCATCGCACCATGGGACAGGCCCGGGTACATGCCCCACGACCAGTTCGACTCACCCACCATCTCGCTCAACGCCAGGCCCAGCGACTCCGGCAGGCCCTGGCCGCCATGGGCGACATCATGGGCAAGGCTTGGCCAGCCGCCTTCGACGAACTGCTCGTAGGCCTGCTTGAAACCGGTCGGGGTCTTCACGCCGGACTCGCTCCAGGTGCAGCCTTCCAGGTCACCGACACGGTTCAGCGGGGCCAGCACCTGCTCACAGAATTTCGCGCCTTCTTCGAGGATCGCGTCGACCATGTCGGGCGTTGCGTCCTGGCAACCCGGCAGGCTCTGATAGTGCGCCTCATAGCCAAGCAGCTCGTCGCGAACGAAGCGAATATCACGCAAGGGGGCTTTGTAATCAGGCATTGCGATGAACCTCTGTGATGAGTCCGGTAGGGAGACCGCTGATACCGACCAGCTCTTGCCGGCTTTCGGTCAAACAGTTGTTTGAAACTTACGTTTAGGACTGACCGATGTCAAGGAGGGACTATGGTGCCATTTATGCCGCGAAACATGGCGTTTATGCCATCGCTTGAAAAGACGCCCACGACAATGGCAGCGGGCCTGCCCACGAAGGCGTCGGCTCAGGCAAAAAATCTAGCCTGATCAAACGCATCCGCAGGCAGGCCCGCTTCCACAGAGCACTGCGCAGGTTTGTGAAAGTGCCGCGCCTTCAGGCGTAGGTATCGATGAACCGACCGAGCATTTCGTCGGAAGCCTTGGCGACTTTCGCGCCCAGTTCGACCTCGGTTTTGCCCAGCGCCAGCTGTACAGTGCTGGTGGCAAGGTCCATCTGCTGGCTGCGGTCAACCGCACGCAGGCGCTCGGCCTGAAAATCGCTGGACTGGCTGGTGGCGGCGCGTTCGACAGTGTTGCTGGCGATCTGGCTGGCCGCCTGGTCGACGCGGTTCTGCCCGCTCTGGATGGCGCTGAGGCCCGCGTAGTAGGCGGAGCTACCGGTGATTTCCATGTCAAAACTCCAATGACGCTGGATGTGAACAGGCCTGATTAAAACAGGCCCGGGCCATAAAGGCCCGTTTAAATCGCTAATGGCCCCGTGCTATCTGATAGACGTGAGGCATGGCGCTTCAGTCCAGCAAGTCCAGCTGCAGATGTTCCGCGACTGCATCGGCAGTCGCTTGCTTGAGCTTGGGCACCCGCCCCAGGCAAGGCGCTGGCAAGCGCTCGGCCAGGCTGGCGAGGTTCTCCTCCAACCGCGACGTACGCGGGTCGATGACATTGGCCACCCAGCCTGCCAGTTGCAACCCGTCCCTGGCGATTGCCTCGGCGCTGAGCAATGCATGGTTGATGCAGCCAAGACGCACCCCTACCACCAGAATCACCGGCAACTTGAGGGCGATTGCCAGGTCGGACAGATTGGCATGGCCGGACAGCGGCACGCGCCAGCCACCGGCACCTTCGACCAGGGTGAAATCCGCGCCCTGATCCAGCACGTGGCGCATGGCCTTGAGCAGGGCCGGGACCTCCAGCGTCACACCCGCTTCACGCGCCGCCACATGCGGCGCGATGGCAGGTTCAAATGCAAAAGGGTTGATCGCTTCATAAGGCAGTTTGAGCGTGCTCTCGTCGATCAACGCCTGGGCGTCAGCGTTGCGCAGCCCCTTTGCGGTCACTGTGCAGCCGGACGCCACCGGCTTTGCCCCCAGCGTACTCAGGCCCTGCAGCCGTGCGGCATGCAACAGCCCGGCTGCGATGGTGGTCTTGCCGACATCGGTATCGGTACCCGCGATGAAATAGGCCTGGCTCATTTCGCTCCTCTCACGCCTTTGGCTTGCGCAACACACCATAAACCACCTGATAGGTGGCGGGCAGCCCTTGTGGCTGGCGGAATGCTTCATACGCCTGCAGCAGCCCCTGCATGCGGGTACGGCCAGTCAGGCCCGACGGCCGCCCAGGGTTGAGGTTGTGGGCGCCAAGTGCCTTTAGCTCATGGGTCAGGCCGCGCACATGCGGGTAGTGCAGCACATGCGCCTGCTGACGCAGGCCAAGCTGCTCCAGGCCGCTTGCCGCGCACAGTCGCTGATAGTCCTCGAACCGGCGGAAGCGGTTGACATGCACCATGCCATCCACGGCCTGCCAACTGGCGCGCAATTCATCCAGGGTACCGACACACAGGCTGCTGAAGGCCAGCACACCGCCCGGGCGCAATACCCGCCGTGCCTCTTCCAGCACGCTGGAGAATTGCGCGCACCACTGCACCGCCAGGCTGGAGAAAACCAGGTCGACGCTGTGATCAAGCAGCGGCAGCCGCTCGGCGTCGCCTGCCACATGGTAGCGGGCCCCGCCCTGCTCGCCTCGGGCATGGCGCAACATGCCTTCGGCGATGTCCACCGCCACGCCCGTCGCCGGCGTGAAGCGCTCGGCCAGCACCCGGCTGAAATGCCCCGTACCACTGCCAAGGTCGAGCCAGCGCGATGGCGTCAGTGGGTCCGGCAACTGCTCCAGCAGGGTCATGCCCACCGCGCGCTGCAAGGCCGCCACGCTGTCGTAGCTGGCTGCCGCGCGGGAGAACGAGGCCGCTACCTGGCGCTTGTCCGGCAGCGCGCCGGGCAGGGTTGGACGGGAAAGGTCAGTCATCGCCACTCTCATGCAGGAAACTCTTGATGCCCGCCGCCAGCTCCTGCGGGTATTCCAGCAGGAACGCGTGGGAACTCTCTTCAACCAGGCCGACTTCAACGTCGGGCAACAGCTCGCTCAGCGCTTTGGCCGCCTCGGGGGGCACCAACGCATCACTGCCGGCGAACAGGTGCAGTTGCGGGCCGCCGTACGCCTGCAGCGCTTCGCGGGTATCCAGCTGTGCCAGCACCTCAAGCCCGGTGGCCAGGTACAGCGGGTCGGTCTCCGGTACCCCCACGCCCAGCTGGCGCAGCAACGTGCGCGGCTGCAGGGCGCCGTCACTGCACAAGGTACGGAAACGCTTGAGGGTAACGCAGGTGTGGCTGCGGCAACCGTCGAGGAAGGTCCCGAAGGTGTCATCGGCCATGCCATGCGGCCAATCCGCCCGTGCCACGAAGCAGGGGTTGCTGGCCAAGGTCAACAGCCCGCAACAGTGGTCGCCACGCTTGCGGGCCAGCTCACTGGCGAGCATGCCGCCAAGCGACCAGCCGCCCAGCCAGGTATCACTGGGCAGTTTGCGGTCAAGGTAGTCGACCCACGCCTGTACATCGGCGTCGGCCAGCTCCGGCAAGGGCGCCAGCTCGACCTGCAGGCGCGCGTCCTGCGCACGCAGGCTGGCGGCCAGCGGCTCCAGGGCCGCAGTACCCAAGCCCCAGCCGGGAAGAAGGATCAGTCGGTTACGCATCGGCGGCCTCCAGCTGTGGATAACAATCGGCCAATGCATTCAACAATAGCTGTACCTGCGCCTCACTGTGCGCAGCGCTCAAGGTTACCCTCAGCCGTGCACTGCCAGCAGGTACGGTAGGCGGGCGGATGGCGGTGACCAACAGGCTTCGTTCGCGCAGCATCTGCGACAGGCGCAGTGCCTGTGCGCTGTCGCCGATCAGGATCGGCTGGATCGGAGTCGGGCTGTCCATCAGCTGCAGGCCGATCTGCACGGCACCCTCGCGGAACTGCCGGATCAACCCGGCCAGGTGCTCACGGCGCCAGGTTTCGCGGCGCAGCAGCTCCAGGCTCTTGAGCGTGGCGCAGGCCAGTGCCGGCGGCTGGCTGGTGGTATAGATGTACGGCCGGGCGAACTGCACCAGTGCCTCGATCAAATCATCGCTGCCCGCAACGAAGGCGCCCGCGGTGCCGCAAGCCTTGCCCAGCGTACCGATCAGCACGGGCACGTCATCGATGCCCAGGCCGAAGTGTTCGACGACACCGCCGCCCTGGGCACCCAAGGTACCCAGGCCGTGAGCGTCGTCGACCATCAACCAGGCGCCACGCGCACGCGCGACCTCGGCCAGTGCAGGCAGGTCGGCCAGATCACCGTCCATGCTGAACACACCGTCGGTGACCACCAAGGTATTGCCGCAGGCCTTGCCCAGGCGGTTGGCCAGGCTGACTGCATCGTTGTGCAGGTAACGGTTGAAGCGGGCACCACTGAGCAAGCCGCCATCGAGCAGCGAGGCATGGTTGAGGCGGTCCTGCAACACCGTATCGCCCTGCCCCACCAGCGCGGTAATGGCCCCGAGGTTGGCCATGTAGCCGGTAGAAAACAGCAAGGCACGCGGGCGACCGGTCAATTCGGCCAGCGCCTCTTCGACCTGATGGTGCGGCGTGCTGTGGCCGACCACCAGGTGCGAGGCTCCGCCACCGACACCCCAACGCTCGGCGCCGGCTTGCCAGGCGGCGATCACCTCGGGGTGGTTGGCCAGGCCCAGGTAGTCATTGCTGCAGAAAGCCAGCAACGGCTGGCCGTCGACCACTACGTTCGGCCCTTGCGGGCTCTGTAGCAGCGGCCGCTGCCGATACAGGTCTGCAGCGCGCCGTTCGGCAAGACGCGCTGCAAGATCGAAGGCCATCTCAGGCAGACGCGGCGTTATAGAACAGCTCGCTGCTGCGTTGCTCGACCAGCGCCTCTTCGATGGCGGCCTGGTGCACTTCGTCGGCATGCTCTTCACGCGCTTCAGGCTTGATGCCCAGGCGGGCGAACAGCTGCATGTCCTTGTCGGCCTGTGGGTTGGCAGTGGTCAGCAGCTTCTCGCCATAGAAGATCGAATTGGCGCCGGCCATGAAGGCCAGCGCTTGCATCTGCTCGTTCATCTGCTCGCGCCCGGCGGACAGGCGCACGTGCGACTTGGGCATCAGCAGCCGCGCGACCGCCAGCATGCGGATGAAGTCGAACGGGTCGACATCTTCTTCTTCGGCCAGGGGGGTGCCGGCCACTTTCACCAGCATGTTGATCGGCACCGACTCGGGATGCTCGGGGAGGTTGGCCAACTGGATCAGCAGGCCTGCACGATCGTCGAGCGACTCGCCCATCCCGAGAATGCCACCGGAGCAGATCTTCATCCCGGCATCGCGTACGTAGGCCAAGGTCTGCAGACGCTCGCTGTAAGTGCGGGTGGTGATGATGCTGGCGTAGAACTCCGGCGAGGTATCGAGGTTGTGGTTGTAGTAGTCCAGGCCTGCCTGGGCCAGCGCCTGGGTCTGGTCCTGATCGAGCTTGCCCAGGGTCATGCAGGTTTCCAGCCCCATGGCCTTGACCCCTTTGACCATTTCCAGCACGTAGGGCATGTCCTTGGCCGAGGGGTGCTTCCAGGCGGCGCCCATGCAGAAGCGGGTAGAACCGATGGCCTTGGCCCGCGCCGCTTCTTCCAGCACCTTCTGCACTTCCATCAGCTTCTGTTTTTCCAGCCCGGTGTTGTAGTGGCCGGACTGTGGACAATATTTGCAATCTTCCGGGCAGGCGCCGGTCTTGATCGACAGCAGCGTGGAAACCTGTACGCGGTTAGGGTCGAAATGCGCCCGATGCACGGTTTGCGCCTGGAACAGCAGGTCGTTGAACGGTTGCTGGAACAGGGCCTTCACCTCGGCCAGGGACCAGTCGTGACGTGTTGTTGCAGTTGTGCTGGCGCTCATCGGCGTTTCCTTGTTTAGGCTGTAGCTGGCGCCGGGACAGGAATGCCCGCCAGCGCATCACGGATAGCTCGCATAGTCATGGAAGGCCTATGAACTGTCAACCTTGGTTAAAAGCACTGGTTTACAAGTGTATAAATATTGATCATACCTGTTTGCTGTGCGGCACTCCTGCCGAGCAGCCCCACCCCATCTGTATTGCGTGCGAGGAGGACCTGCCCTGGCTGAGTGAGTACTGCATGCATTGCGCGCTACCGCTGCCAATGGCCGGCCTGACCTGCGCCCAGTGCAGTCGCCGTGCCCCGGCCTTCGAACAAGTGGTGGCGCCGTGGTATTACGGCTTTCCCGTGGACACACTGATCAGCCGCTTCAAACACAATCGCCAGTGGCCATTGGGGCGCTTGATGGCCGAAATGCTCAGCCTGGATTTGCGCCACCGCTTTGCCGATGGCCTGGCCAGGCCATCGCTGCTGTTGCCTGTGCCACTGGCAAAGCGTCGACAGCGCGAGCGTGGCTTCAACCAGGCAGGCATGCTGGCAAAGTGGTTGGCCAAGGCCCTGGCAATCGACTGCAACGAGCGATTGCTGCGGCGCACCCGCGAAACACCGGCGCAGCAAAGCCTGGATGCCAAGGCCAGACGGCGTAATCTGCAGCAGGCCTTTGCGGTGGTTGATGAAAGCGCATTGCACGGCCTGCATGTGGCCGTGGTCGATGACGTGCTGACCACCGGTGCCACGGCGCAAAGCATCGCCGCCCTGCTGCGCGGCGCCGGCGCACGCCGCGTTGATGTGTATTGCCTGGCACGCACGGCAAAACCGGGGCAAGCTTGACCGGTCAGTCCCAGATAGGCGCCATCATGACCCTGCCCGCCCTGCTCACCCAGCACATCGCTCGCCGCCCACAGCGCATCGCTTTGCTTCAGCATATCGCTGAGCAAGGTTCGATCACCCGCGCCGCGAAGGCGGCAGGCATAAGCTACAAAGCCGCATGGGACGCCATAGACGAACTCAACAACCTGGCCAGCCAGCCGTTGGTCGAGCGTAGCACCGGCGGGCGCGGCGGCGGTGGCGCTCGCCTGTCGGGCGAAGGCGAGCGGGTACTGCGCCTTTACCAACGCTTGCAGGCCTTGCAGGCCCAGATTCTCGAGGCTGCCGAAGAATCCAGCGACCTTGACCTGCTTGGGCGCCTGATGTTGCGCACCAGTGCCCGCAACCAGCTGCAAGGCCAGGTCAGCGGCTTGCGCCGCGAAGGGCGGCACGACCGCGTGAGCCTGGCGCTGGGTGGCGGGCTGGAAATCGAGGCACTGATTACCCATGACAGCACTGCACGCCTGGAGCTGACGCTCGGCACCATGGTGGTGGCGTTGCTCAAGGCCGGGTGGGTGCAGTTGTCGAGCGCCGCAGATGAAGCCGAAGCGGGCAGCAATGTGCTCAAGGCAACTGTGGAAGAGGTGATTGCGGATGGGCATGACACCAGTGAAGTGAGGCTGGCGCTGGGTAATGGCCAGACACTCTGTGCGTTTGCCGAGGCGCACTGGCTGGCACGAGAGGCAGTGACAACAGGTAGCCAGGTCCGGGTGCAGTTTCATCCCTCCCATGTATTGCTGGGGGTACCGGTGTAGGTTGGTCGCGCCACCCCGCCAGAGGGCCGGCACTGATACCATGAGCCCTTGCAGCCCACCCCGGAGCCACCATGTCTCACCCCTTCGCGACCCTCACCCCCGACCTGGTACTGGACGCCGTGGAGAGCCTCGGCTTTCTCAGCGACGCCCGCGTACTGGCCCTGAACAGCTACGAGAACCGCGTCTACCAAGTGGGTATCGAAGGCGAGCAACCACTGATCGCCAAGTTCTATCGACCCGGCCGGTGGAGCAATGAAGCGATTCTTGAAGAACACCGCTTCACCGCCGAGCTTGCTGAGTGCGAAGTGCCGGTGGTCGCCCCGCGGCAGCACAATGAACAGACCCTGTTCGAGCATCAGGGCTTTCGCTTCACACTGTTTCCCCGCCGCGGCGGCCACGCACCGGAGCCAGGCAACCTCGACCAGCTCTACCGTCTGGGCCAGCTGCTGGGCCGTCTGCATGCCGTGGCGGCAACACGCCCGTTCGAGCATCGCGAAGCCTTGACTGTGGATAACTTTGGCCACGCCTCCCTGCAAACCCTGCTTGATGGCAACTTCGTACCTCGGGAATTGCTGCCCGCGTTCGAGTCTGTAGCGCGCGAGCTGCTCAAACGGGTCGAAGACATCTACGCACGCACCCCACATCAGGTCATGCGCCTGCACGGCGACTTGCACCCCGGCAACCTGATGCATCGCGACGACGTCTACCACGTCGTCGACCTCGATGACTGCCGGATGGGCCCGGCCGTGCAAGACCTGTGGATGATGCTGGCCGGCAGCCGTGAAGAACGCCTGGGCCAACTGGCAGAGCTGATCGACGGCTACAACGAGTTTCACGATTTCGACCCGCGCGAGCTGCCCCTGATCGAACCGCTGCGCGCCTTGCGCCAGCTGCACCATAGCGCCTGGCTGGCACGGCGCTGGGACGACCCGGCATTCCCGCGCAGCTTCCCCTGGTTTGGCCAACCGCGTTACTGGGGCGATCAGATCCTGGCCCTGCGCGAGCAAACAGCGGCACTCGACGAGCAACCCCTGAAATTGTTCTAAATGCCTGCAAAGGTCTGTCTACAATAGGCGTCGCTGTATTTAGCTACCTAAGCAAGGATTCTGCATGCACGCCGCAAACCCGCGTCGCGGGTACATTCTTGGCCTCTCGGCCTACATCATCTGGGGCTTGTTCCCCCTCTATTTCAAAGCCATACAAAGTGTCCCGGCGGTTGAGATCATCGTGCACCGGGTGCTCTGGTCCGCTTTGTTCGGCTCGCTGCTGCTGTTGGTGTGGAAGCACCCAGGGTGGTGGCGCGAGCTGCGCGACAACCCCCGCCGCCTGGCCATTCTTGCCCTCAGTGGCGCCCTGATCGCCGGCAACTGGCTGACCTACGTATGGTCGGTCAACAACGGGCGCATGCTCGAGGCCAGCCTGGGCTACTACATCAACCCGCTGGTGAACGTGCTGCTGGGCATGCTTTTGCTGGGTGAGCGCCTGCGCCGCCTGCAGTGGCTGGCAGTGGGCATGGCCGCAGTAGGTGTGGCGCAACAGGTGTGGCAAGTCGGTAGCCTGCCTTGGGTGTCATTGGTACTGGCGCTGACGTTTGGCTTCTACGGCCTGATCCGCAAGCAGGCACCGGTGGCGGCGCTGCCCGGCCTGGTGGTGGAAACCTGGATGCTGGTGCCCCTGGCGCTTGGCTGGCTGCTGCTGCACCCTGCCGCGATGAGTGCACAAGGCAGTTTCTATACCAGCAGCGAAGCGCTATGGCTGATCGCAGCCGGGCCGGTAACGCTGATACCACTGGTGTGCTTCAACGCCGCTGCGCGGCACTTGCCCTACACCACCCTGGGCTTCCTGCAGTATCTGGCGCCGACCTTGGTACTGCTGCAAGCGGTACTGCTATTTGACGAGCACCTGTCTTCCAGCAGCCTGATGGCTTTCTTGTGCATCTGGGCTGGCCTGGCGCTCTACAGCGTCGATGCCTGGCTGAACCTGCGCAAGCGCGCCTGATCAAAAAACGATCAAAACTCTGCAGGCCACGCCGGCCGTGGCCTGGCAGAACATCTCCAGAGGTTATCCACACCCTCGTCCCCGTGCTTTGTGCACAAGCCATTGATTAGTGGCTGTTTTTTGACCAAACAGCGGGAGAGCTCGCCATCCCTGGGCTAGCGAGGAGCGCCCCCAGGTTATCCACAGGGCCGTCCCCGGTTAATCGGGATAACCCGCTACCGCCTCGGCTCAATCCTGGGGCCGCAATTTCAACTCCACCATCAAGTCATCCGCCAGGCTCTCCAGCTTCTGCTGCAGATCATCCAGCGACAAGGTCAATGGCAGCGCCAGCAAGGCATCGGCATGGAACAACGGCTCGCTGCTCATCGGCGCCGGGCGCACTTCGGTGGTGAAGCGCTCAAGGTTCACCCCTTGGTCAGCGAGCAAGCGGGTGATATCACGTACGATGCCTGGGCGATCATTACCCACCAACTCCATCGCGATCGGCTTCCAGGTACAGGAAGGCTCGATGCCGCTTTCTGCGATCAGCACACGGATATCGTACTGCCCCAGGGCCTGAAGCGATTTCACCAGCTCATCGTAGCTCTCTGCCGGCACCGCGACCCGCAGGATGCCGGCGAACTGCCCGGCCATACGCGACATACGGCTCTCCAGCCAGTTACCGTTGTGGTCGGCGATGCACTGGGCAATCCGTTCGACCTGGCCGGCCTTGTCAGGAGCAATCACGGTCAGTACAAGATGATCCACAGGGCTTCCTCTGCGTCGTGCCGCCTGCAGCGGCGAGAATACGGGGGGATTGGTTCAGTATAGGCAAGGCGCGGCAACCTGCCGCAGGACGGTCTGCCGAACTAATCGTGTACTGTTTCAAGATTTATCTGGAACAATCCACCGGTTTTTTGCGAACATAGCCACTCCCAGCGTGACCCTCCGCGACCAATCGGTCGCGGAGCGACGCTTTTAGTCTGATGTTCACCGGCCTGCTGCTTCATGTAGTATGCCTCGGCGCGGACTACAAAACGTCGTTACGATGTCTGCCAAGGCGCCTGTGAAAATACGCCAACCGCCCGCCAGCCTTTCTGGCGAGCCGCACCCAGCCGCTCTCGTGAGTGGTGAGAGCATGTACTGGTGCCGTGTTTAGAGAAGCGCTACAGGCTTAATACAGAAGAGCGAAAGCGAAATAGCTGAGCAAAGGTGAGGCAAGCAATGACTGGATACGTTCAAGTCGGTGGCCTTCAGGTCGCCAAGGCCCTGTACGACTTCGTCAACAACGAAGCGATCCCTGGAACCGGCGTCAAGGCCGATGCGTTCTGGGCCGGGGCAGAAAAGATCATCAACGACCTCGCCCCAAAGAACAAAGCCCTGCTCGCCAAGCGCGACGAGCTGCAAGCCAAGATCGACGCCTGGCACCAGGCACGCAAAGGCCAGGCACACGACGCCGTCGCCTATAAAAGCTTCCTTCAGGAAATCGGCTATCTGCTGCCACAAGCCGACGATTTCCAGGCCACCACCCAGAACGTGGACGAAGAGATCGCCCACATGGCCGGCCCACAGCTGGTCGTGCCGGTGATGAACGCCCGCTTTGCCCTGAACGCCGCCAACGCCCGCTGGGGCTCGCTGTACGACGCACTGTACGGCACCGATGCCATCAGCGATGAAGGCGGCGCCGAAAAAGGCCAGGGCTACAACAAGGTCCGTGGCAACAAGGTCATCGCCTTCGCCCGCGCCTTCCTCGACGAAGCCGCGCCGCTGGCCGCTGGCTCGCACGTCGACTCCACCGCTTACCGCATCGAAGGCGGCAAGCTGGTCGTTGCCCTCAAGGGTGGCAGCAACAGCGGCCTGCGGGACGACGCCCAGCTGATCGGCTTCCACGGCGATGCCGCCGCGCCAACCGCCGTGCTGCTCAAGCACAATGGCCTGCACTTCGAAATCCAGGTCGATGCCAGCACCCCGGTCGGCAGCACCGACGCCGCCGGTGTCAAAGACATCCTGATGGAATCGGCGCTGACCACCATCATGGACTGTGAAGACTCGGTCGCTGCCGTCGATGCCGACGACAAGGTCATCGTCTACCGCAACTGGCTGGGCCTGATGAAAGGCGACCTGGCCGAGAGCGTCAGCAAAGGCGGCAAGACTTTCACCCGCACCATGAACCCGGACCGCGAGTACGCAGCGCCCAATGGCGGCACCGTGACCCTTCACGGTCGTTCGCTGCTGTTCGTGCGCAACGTGGGCCACCTGATGACCAACCCGGCCATTCTCGATGCCCAAGGCAACGAGATTCCCGAAGGCATCCAGGACGGGCTGTTCACCAACCTGATCGCCCTGCACAACCTCAACGGCAATACCAGCCGCAAGAACACCCGTACCGGTAGCGTCTACATCGTCAAACCGAAGATGCACGGCCCTGAAGAAGTGGCGTTCGCCGCCGAGATCTTCAGCCGCGTCGAAGACCTGCTGGGCATGCCGCGCAACACCGTCAAGGTCGGCATCATGGACGAGGAGCGCCGTACCACGGTCAACCTCAAGGCCTGCATCAAGTCGGCAGCCGAGCGTGTGGTGTTCATCAACACTGGCTTCCTCGACCGTACCGGTGACGAAATCCACACCTCGATGGAGGCCGGCGCCGTAGTGCGCAAGGGCGCCATGAAGAACGAAAAGTGGATCGGTGCCTACGAGAACAACAACGTCGACGTCGGCCTTGCCACCGGCCTGCAAGGGCGTGCGCAGATCGGCAAAGGCATGTGGGCCATGCCGGACCTGATGGCTGCCATGCTCGAGCAGAAGATCGCTCACCCGCTGGCCGGTGCCAACACCGCCTGGGTACCGTCGCCGACCGCCGCCACCCTGCACGCCCTGCACTACCATAAAGTCGACGTGCAGGCGCGTCAGCGCGAGCTGGCCAGCCGCGCCCCGGCCTCGGTCGACGACATCCTGACCATCCCGCTGGCAGCTGACACCAACTGGTCGGCCGAAGAGATCCGCAACGAGCTGGACAACAACGCCCAGGGCATCCTCGGCTATGTGGTTCGCTGGATCGACCAGGGCGTGGGTTGCTCCAAAGTGCCGGACATCAACGATGTGGGCCTGATGGAAGACCGCGCTACCCTGCGTATCTCGGCCCAGCTGCTGGCCAACTGGCTGCGCCATGGCGTGGTTACCCAGGAGCAGGTGCTGGAAAGCCTCCAGCGCATGGCCGCCGTGGTCGACAAGCAGAACGCCGGTGACGCCCTGTACCGCCCGATGGCGCCGAACTTCGACGACAACGTGGCATTCCAGGCTGCAGTGGAACTGGTAATCGAGGGTGCCAAGCAACCGAACGGTTATACCGAGCCGGTACTGCACCGTCGCCGCCGCGAGTTCAAGGCGCGTAACGGGCTCTAAGACACCGGGGCCGCTCCACCAATTACAGGAGGATCGCATTCCCCTGTAGGAGCGGCCTTGTGTCGCGAAAGGGCTGCAAAGCAGCCCCATTCCCGCTCACTCAAGCTTCAATTCTTTCTTCACCAACCCCAGCAGTTTCCCCAGATCCACCGGCTTCAGCAAAAAATCCACCACCCCCAGGTGCATCACATCCACCGCCTCCTTCACATCGGTGTCGCCTGACACCACGATGATCGACAACGCCGCCCGTTCCGACTCACGAATCTGCCGGATAAGCTCCAGGCCATCCTTGGGCTGCATGCGCAGGTCGGTGATCATCAGGGCGATGCGCGGTTCGTAATGCAGTTTGAACATCGCCTCCTGAGCACCATCGGCCTGCATGCAGTCGATCCCCCTGCTCTTCAGGTAAAGGCACAGGGCCTCACTGTTCACCGGGTTGTCATCAACCACCAATACCACCGGCCTGGGCGCAACAGGTGCACTCAACCCGGCCAGTGCCTCACGTTCGGCGTCACTCAGGATGTCGTCATGCTCAACCATGGTCGTCTCATCAAATAGTCTTGCTCACCGGTAAGACCGCAGCTTGCGATATTGATCACACTACGCTCATAGACTTACGTCCAATGGGCACCGCACGGCCGTCAGCCGACCATGGGGACCGAGAACAACAAGGCCGCACCTATATATAGATATATATAGTTCGGCGTAGCGATACGGTCAGTGTCATGAGCAAAAACGACGCCTACAGCCAGGCGGGCAGAACTGCCGTTCTGCAGAACATTCAGGGCACCCTGCAGTTTTTGCAGCGTTTCCCGCCGTTCAACCAAATGGAACACAGCCACCTGGCGTTCCTGGTGGAACCGTGCCAGTTGCGTTTCTACTCCAGCGGGGAAAGCATCATCAAACCCGCTGACGGCCCGGTGGAGCACTTCTACATCGTCAAACAGGGGCGCGTGGTCGGTGAGCGCCAGCACCTGGTCAAGCCCGGCGTGGAAACCACCTTCGAGATCACCAGCGGCGAGTGCTTCCCGCTGGCCGCCCTGCTCGGCGAGCGCGCTACCCGCACCGAGCACCTGGCGGGCGAGGACACGTTCTGCCTGCAATTGAACAAAGCCGCCTTCATCCGTGTGTTTTCCCTTTCCGATGTGTTTCGGGATTTTGCGCTGCGCGGTGTCAGCAGCCTGCTTGACCAGGTCAACCAGCAGGTGCGCCAACGAGCGGTGGAAACACTCGGCACCCAATACTCACTGAACACCCCGCTGGGTGAACTGGCCATGCGTCACCCGGTGGTCTGCACCCCGGACACGCCGCTGCGCGACGCCGTGCGGTCGATGCACGAGCAGCAGGTCGGCAGCATCGTGGTGGTAGATGCGCAGCGTTACCCGGTGGGCATCTTCACCCTGCGTGACCTGCGCCAAGTGGTGGCTACTGTCGATGCCGACCTCGGTGCCGCCATCGAACGGCACATGACCGTCAAACCCTTCTACCTCAACCCGCAGGCCAGCGCCTTCGACGCGGCCATGGCAATGACCGAGCGACACATTGCCCATGTTTGCCTGGTGGACAACCAGCGCCTGTGCGGCGTGGTCTCGGAGCGCGACCTGTTTTCCCTGCAACGGGTCGACCTCGTGCACCTGGCCCGCACCATCCGCCATGCACCGCGCCTGGACTCCCTGGTGGCGCTGCGTGGCGAGATCGGCCAGCTGGTGGAGCGCATGCTCGCCCACGGCGCGTCGTCGACCCAGATTACCCAGATCATCACCCTGCTCAACGACCACACTGTCTGCCGGGTAATCGAACTGGCTCTGGCCGAACGCGGCGACCCTGGGGTGCCGTTCAGCTGGCTGTGCTTTGGCAGCGAAGGGCGCCGTGAACAGACCCTGCATACCGACCAGGACAACGGCATCCTGTTCGAGGCAGCCGACAGCAGCGAAGCCGAAGCCATTCGCGCCCGCCTGCTACCACTGGCCCACTACATCAACCAATGCCTGGCCCAATGCGGCTTCACCCTGTGCAAGGGTAACGTCATGGCAGGCAACCCCGAGCTGTGCCTGTCGCGCACTGAATGGGCACGGCGCTTCGCCGGCTTCATCCGTGAAGCCAGCCCAGAGAACCTGCTCGGCTCGAGCATCTATTTCGACCTGCGTGTGGTCTGGGGCGACGAACAGGGGTGCGAACAGCTGCGCCAAAGCGTGCTGGAACAAGTAGCCGAGAACCGCATTTTCCAGCGCATGATGGCCGATAACGCCTTGCGTCAGCGGCCTCCGGTAGGCCGCCTGCGCGAATTCGTCCTGACCCGCCAAGGCAACGACAAGGCCGCTACCCTGGACCTCAAGGTCCAGGGCCTGACCCCCTTCGTCGATGGTGCGCGGCTGCTGGCCCTGGCCAATGGCATCGGTGCCTGCAACACCCTGGAGCGCCTGCGCCAGCTGGTCGACAAAGGCGTTATCGAGGCGCTCGACGGCGCGGCATACGAAGAGGCCTACCATTTCATCCAGCAAACGCGCATGCAGCAGCACCAGCGCCAGACCCGCGACAATCAGCCGTACTCCAACCGCCTCGATCCGGACAGCCTCAACCATCTGGACCGGCGCATCCTGCGTGAGTCCCTGCGCCAGGCGCAACGCCTGCAAAGCAGCCTGGCCCTGCGGTACCAGCTATGAGCCTGTTCGCCTGGCTGCGCCCTGCCGCGCCGGCCCTGGACGGTGCACTGCATCAACGCCTGTCGCGCCTGCCAAAACCCGCACCGCTGGGCGTGTGCTCGCTGCGTGAGCAGCGCTGGGTGGTGCTGGACCTTGAGACCAGCGGCCTGAACCCCAACCGCGACCAGGTGCTGTCGATCGGTGCCGTAGCCATCGAAGACGGCGCCATCGACTTCTCCCAGCAGTTCGAGCGCACCCTGCACCGCCCGGCCCAGAAAACCAACGCCAGTGTACTCATCCATGGCCTGGGCCCGAGCGCCCTGGCCGCAGGCAGCGACCCGGCCGAGGCGTTGCTCGACCTGCTCGAGTTCATCGGTGACAGCCCGGTGCTGGCGTTCCATGCACCGTTCGACCAGCGCATGCTGGCTCGGGCATTGAAAGAAACCCTTGGGCATCGCCTGCAACAGCCCTTCCTCGATGTTGCTGAACTGGCGCCCATGCTCAACCCTGACACGGTACTGCGCGAAGCAGGGCTGGATGACTGGGTGGCGCGCTTCGGGCTGCAGGTGGATGAGCGCCACCACGCTAGCGCTGATGCCCAAGTCACCGCTGAACTGGCGTTGATCCTGTTCAGCCAGGCCCGTCGCCAGCAGCTGGACAGCCCATTGCAGCTGGAGCAGCGCTTGCGCGGGTGGCGGCGGCGCAATGTGCAGGGGCATGGGCTTTAGAAACATACCCTTTGAAGGGGCTGCACCTGTGATATCGGGCACCGCCCCCACCATGACAGTGGCAACCCGATAAGCGTCCATTGCGCCACGCCCCCCGCCTCTGCAACAATCGCGAATAATTATCGTTAGTTAACGCATTCGTTCCGGGGGGGACACTGCTTGTCTTCTGCTCAGAGCCCACACGCCGAACTGGTCGGTGCGCTGTACCGCGACCATCGCAGCTGGCTGCTTGCCTGGCTGCAACGCAGCATGGCCTGCCGCCAGCGTGCCGAAGACCTGAGCCAGGACACCTTCGTGCGCCTGCTCGGGCGCGAACAACTGGACACCCCCCGTGAGCCGCGCGCTTTCCTGGCTGCAGTGGCCAAGGGGCTGATGTTCGACCACTTTCGCCGCGCAGCCCTGGAGCAGGCCTACCTGGCCGAACTGGCCCGCTTGCCGGAAGCCGAGCAGCCCTCCCCGGAACTCCAGCACCTGATCCTCGAAGACCTCAAGGCCATCGACCGCCTGCTCGGCAAGCTGTCGAGCAAGGCACGCACGGCGTTCCTGCACAATCGCCTGGACGGCATGAGCCACGCCGAAATCGCCGAGCGCCTGGGCGTATCGGTGTCGCGGGTGCGCCAGTACATCGCCCAAGGCATGCGCCAGTGCTATGTGGCCCTGTATGGGGAGCCGACGTGAACAACTCACCGGTTTCTGCCGGGGTCCTTGAAGCTGCCATCGCCTGGAAACTGAGCCTGGACGACGGTACCGGTACGCCCGACGAACGCAGCGAGTTCATGCGCTGGCATGCCGCCAGCGAGGAACACGCTCGCGCCTGGCGCCAGTTGGGCACCCTCGATCAGCGGGTCAGTGCCGCAGCCGGCCCCGCGCGCCAGGCCCTGCAGCAATCGCGCGCAGGGTTGCGCCGGCGGGTGGCCAAGGTGGGCGGCGGCCTGGCTGGCATGTTCCTGCTCGGCTCACTGTTGGCTTGGGTTGGCGCGCCATCGCTATCGGCAAGCTACTGGCTGGCCGATCAGCGCACCGCCACCGGCGAACTGCGGACCCTGCGCCTGGAGGACGGCACGCTGCTGAGCCTGAACACTCATACCGCGGTCGACATCGACTACGAAGGCGACCAGCGTGTACTGGTGCTGCACCAGGGTGAAATCTCGGTGGAGACCGGCCACCAGGACCCTCGCCCGTTGCTGGTGCGCACCGACGATGGCCGCCTGCGCCCTCTGGGCACGCGCTTTCTGGTGCGTCGCGAAAATAACGGTACCCGCCTGGAGGTGTTGCAGTCCTCGGTCGCAGCGCAGCCGCTCAACAGTGGCGACGAGCAGGTACTGCGCGAAGGTCAGCAGGTGCTCATGAACGCCAATGGCCTGGGCCGTATCGCGCCCGTGCAAGCCGGTGCGGATGCCTGGACCCGCGGCATGCTGGTGGTGGACAACATCCGCCTGGCCGACCTGGTAGCGCAGCTGGGCCAATACCGTAGCGGCCACCTGGGCGTGGCCGATGAAGTGGCCGACCTGCGCGTGACGGGGAGCTTCCCGTTGACCGATACCGACCTGGCCCTCGCTTCGCTGGTGCCCGCGTTGCCGGTGAAGATCGAGCGGCATACCCAGTGGTGGGTGAGCGTGGTGCCCAAGTAGCACCATAGCGCCCCCGTGGGGCCGGCTTGCCGGCGATGAAGGCCTAAGCTGGCTGCGTACAGATACAAACCATTTCCACTTTTTTTCCAGATACCCCTGTCACTTCTGAAATCTCGCTCGGCAAGGAAGCAATTAGCACTTATCCGTCGAGGAACCGCTGCATGTCCCGTGCCGTTGATCGTATCCTGCGCCCCAGCCTGATGGCCTTGGCCATCGCCCTGGCTGCCCCGTTGGCCAGCCCTGCCCTGTTCGCCGCCGAGCAGTCCGCACAGCGCGCCTACGACCTGCCCAGCGCCCCGCTGGCCACCACCCTGAACCAGATCGCCAGCCAGTCGGGCATCACCCTGGCCATCGACCCGGCATTGGTCAGCGGCCGAAACTCGGCGCCGGTCAACGGCCAGTACGACGGCCTCGGCGCCCTGCAGGCCGCCCTGCTCGGTACCGGCCTGCAGCTGCAGCAGAGCACTGTCGGCAGCTACAGCCTGGTGGCTGTTCCTGATGGCACTCTGGCGTTGCCCGAGACCGCGATCAATGCCAATGCATCGTACGAAAGCGCCTGGGGCCCGGTTGAGGGCTACACGGCAACACGCACCGCCGCTGGCACCAAGACAGACACAGCCATTGCCGAACTACCACGCTCGGTGACGGTGATCACCCGCCAGCAGATGGAAGACCGCCCGGTCCTCAATCTCAACGACGCCTTGCGCTACACCGCTGGCGTACAGAGCAGCGGCTACGGCTCCGACTCGCGCAGCGACTGGCTGTTGGTGCGCGGCTTCGTGCCCACCCAGTTTCTTGACGGTCTGCCATTGCCAAAGGGTAACTATGCGTCGCCGAAAATAGAGCCCTGGAACCTGGAGCGCATCGCGGTACTGCGTGGCCCGGCCTCTTCCGTTTACGGCCAGACCCCTCCCGGCGGCTTGCTGGACATGACCAGCCGCCGCCCGGATTTTGAAAGCAGCCACGAAGTTGAAGCCCAGGTTGGCAGCAACAACCACAAACAGATCAACTTCGACAGCACTGGCAAGATCGATGACGCGGGACGGTTTCTCTACCGTGTGAGCGGTACCGTGCGCGACAGTGGCACACCGATCGATCATATTCCGGACAAGCGCTACAACATCGCACCCAGCTTGACCTGGAACATCAATGACGACACCAAACTGACGTTCATTACCCAGTACACCCGCGACGATACCGGTATCACCGGCCAGTTCCTTCCCTTGCAGGGCACCAAACTGGACAGTCCTGCAGGCAAGATCTCCCACCACAAGAACCTGGGTGACCCGGACTGGGAATCCTACGACCGCACTTACTATCATTTGGGCTACGCGTTCGAGACCCGCCTGAACGACACATGGCAGTTCCGCCAGAACCTGCGTTACGCGCGCAACGAGCTGGACTTCAAGGGCATCACCGCCGGCGGTTCGATCTGGCCGGCAGGCCCGGACGAAGCAGTCAGCGCCGATGGCACGGTGCAACGCACCGCCGGCATCGTCGAGGAAGATATCTCCCAGTTCGCGGTGGATAACAACTTCCAAGCGGACTTCCAGACTGGCATGGTCGCCCATACCCTGCTGCTGGGGCTCGATCACCAACGTTCGGACAGCAATGCCCGCTGGCGCTGGGGTTCGGCCGGCGTGCCGCCAAGCAATATCCACAACCCGATCTACGGCCAGGATTTCTCGAACGTCCAGTACTTCGACATGTATGACTACGATCAGAAAACCCAGCAGACCGGTCTGTATGTCCAGGATCAGATGGCCCTGAACAACTGGCGCCTGACCTTGGGCGGCCGTGAAGACTGGGTACACACCGGCACCACCTTCCACAACCAGGGCGACGCCACCAATACCCAGCGTGACAAGAAATTCAGCGGTAACGCAGCACTGAGCTACGTTTTCGACAACGGCATTACCCCGTACTTCTCGTATGCCGAGTCGTTCCAGGCCGCAACCGGTGCCGCAGTGAACAGCACCGATGCTTTTAAACCTACCGAAGGCAAACAGTACGAACTGGGCATCAAGTACCAGCCCCCTGGCAGCAAGACACTGCTTAGCGCAGCGGTATTCGACCTGACCCAAGAAAACATGTCGGTAACCGAGGGCGGTGTGACTCGCCAAGTAGGTGAAGTTCGCGTCAAAGGCCTGGAGCTTGAAGCCACATCGGATGTAACCAAGAACCTGAAATTGATCGGTTCCTACACCTATAACGACAGCGAGATCACCAAAGGCAACGACGGTGAGAAGGGCAAGCGCATGGCCCAGGTCCCTCGTAACCAGGCCACTGCCTGGGCCGACTACACCTGGCACGAAGGTGCGCTCGATGGCTTTGGCGTGGGCGTCGGTGTGCGCTATGTGGGTGACACCTATGGCAACACCACCAATACCGACTGGGGCCATGTGGGCTCATACACCGTCTACGATGCCTCGGTGCATTACGACTTGGGCCGCCTGAACCCAACCCTCAAGGGCGTGACCGTTGCCGTAGATGCGAAGAACCTGTTCAACAAGGATTACCTGTCGACTTGTGACGGTTACTACTGCTACTACGGCGACGAACGCAACGTAGTGGCCAGCGTCAATTATAAGTTCTGAGCGAATCGGGGCCGCTGTGCGGCCCCAGGTTCCATCAGGCACATTCGGTACCGTGATGAAAAGCCAAACCATCCGCCGCTGGTCCGTGATTCACACCTGGAGCAGCCTGGTCTGCACCCTGTTCCTGCTGTTGCTGGCCCTCACCGGCCTGCCGCTGATCTTCCACCACGAAATCGAACACCTGCTCGGCGACGCACCAAAGCTGCGCGAGATGCCTGCAGGCACCCCGCACCTGGACCTGCAACAGCTGGTGCTCAAGGCCGAGCAGCATCGTCCCGGCGAGGTGATGCAGTACTTCGGCTATGACGAAGACGAACGCAACGGCGTGGTGGCGATCACCGCTGCCACTGCCGGCACCGAACCCAATTCGTCACACACCTTCATGCTCGACGCCCGCACCGGCGAAGCCGTCGCCATGCCGGCCGCCAACGGCGGTTTCATGATGATCATGCTGCGCCTGCACGTCGACATGTTCGCCGGGCTGCCCGGCAAGCTGCTGCTGGCGTTCATGGGTGTGCTGTTCGTTGTCGCGATCATCTCCGGCACAGTGCTCTACGCACCGTTCATGCGCCGCCTGCAATTCGCCACGGTGCGCCACGAAAAATCCCGCCGCCTGCGCTGGCTCGACCTGCACAACCTGATCGGGGTGGTGACACTGGCCTGGGCGCTGACCGTCGGTGTAACCGGGGTCATCAGCGCCCTGTCCGACCTGGTCATCGCCGCCTGGCGCAACGACAGCCTGGCCGCAATGGTCGCGCCCTACCGTGACGCCCCGCCACTCACCGAGCGTGCACCGGCCAGCCGCCTGCTGGACATCGCCGAGCAGGCCGCACCCGGCATGCGCCCGGACTTCATCGCCTTCCCCGGCACGCGGTTCTCCAGCGAGCACCACTACGCCGTGTTCATGAAAGGCGCCACCCACCTGACATCGCACCTGCTCACGCCCGTGCTGATCGATGCGCGCAGCCTGCAGGTGACGGCAGTGGGCGAACGCCCCTGGTACATGGACGCCATGGGCCTCTCGCAGCCACTGCACTTTGGCGATTACGGCGGGCGCCCGATGCAGATCCTCTGGGCAGTGCTCGATGTGTTGACCATCATCGTGCTCGGCAGCGGCCTTTACCTATGGTGGGGCAAACAGCGCAAACCCCGGGAGGCGCGGGCATGAGCCACAAATCGCAACCGACCCTGCGCATCTTTACCTGGCCGGCCGCCATCGGCCTGCTCGGTGCCGCCGGCCTGTTTGCCGCCTTGCTGGGTGACGGTGCGTGGGATGCCCTGGCCTGGCTGGGCCTGGGCGTGCCCGTCATCCTCAGCCTGCGCGGGTTGTGCCGGCGATAACCGGCTACCGCTTCGGTCCTTGCCCTGGGCCCTACCGTTGCGCCTCCCTGACCGAAGGAGCGCAACATGCTACCGCTGGAACGTATCGAATTCGTCGACCAACAGATCATCGCCCTGCTGGCACAATTGCCAAGCCCCGACCGGCCGGGACTCACCCGTCAGCAGCTACAAGGCGAACTGGCTGAATACTGGGCAGCCTGCGACCCCCAGGGCCGCTCGCGCAGGGTCCGCCTGTGCGATCTGCGCCGCGCCCTGATGCATGCCGAGTTGACCCTGCGCCAGGGCGACCGGACCTTGCCCTCCGCCGAGGCCGATGCCCTGAGCCTGTGCCTGGACCTGCCCAACGCCTGGCAACGCCGGCCCCAAGCGATGGCCACACGTGCCCAGGTGTACCGCCTGGTCCTCAGCCGTAGCCAGCCCCACAGCCGAGCGGTGCTGCCAGGCATGTTCGTGGTCATCACCGGTAACGACGAGGCTGCCGAACTCACCCCGGAGCATGCCCGCGGGCCGGCGTTGCTGTGCGGCCTGACCCAAGGCATCGAGGCCTACGCCTCGCTGGCCGACTTGCACCTTGAGCTGTGCGAGCGCCTCGACGACCCACTGCAGGGCCCGCCACTGCTACGCCTGCTGGTCGATGGGGAGCGTATAGAGAACGCCGCCAAGGCCGACCGCCTGCGCTACGAATGGTATGCCGATGACCCGGTGCAAGCCCAGGTCGACACCCTGATCGAAGCGCAGCGCCTGCGTGTCAACCACGCTTGGACATCTGCCCATGGCGCCCTGGCACCCGCCGCCGAGACGCTGCGCAGGGCCCTGTCACTGGCGGCCGAAGTCGGCAAGCAAGCGTTGCTCGAAACGCGCTACGGCCTGCTGCTGGAAAAAAACCTGCCCAACTGGTTGAGCACGGCAGGGCCCCAGGCGCTTACGCACATCATGCAGACCATGCAACAACTGGTCGCCGCCGGCAATCGCATCGCCGCGCCAGGCATCCTCACCCTGGCGCAGTTTTGCGAGCAGCGCAGCTTGCAGGGCTGGGCCCGCGCGCGCGTAGAGGAACGCCTGCGCCACGATCATGGCCTGCGCTACGCAGCCGCCGACATCATGGTACATGTGGTGCACAGCCGTCAGGCAGGTCCGCAGCTGAACCCCTTCAACCCATCGAGCTACGTCACCTGGCGAGGTTTCGAGCGCGTCGGTGGGCAGTTGGTCGAGCTGACCCGGGAGAGCTACCCGCTGCACGAGCTGGCATTGCGCAACCTGAACTGGTTCGACTACGACTATTGGCTCACCGCCCGTGTAACACACGGTCACGACAAGCCATTACCCGAAACGCTGAACCCGGCCTACATCAAAGCGATGATCAGGCACCTGAATGTCGGCGGCAGCTATCATGCCTACCTGAAAACCCAGTTGATCGACTCCCCGGTCGGGGGCTGGAGGCTCAATGCCCATGCCCTGATCAACCGAGCCCGCATGCGCGCCGAGGCAGCCAAGGCGCGTTATGCCGGGCACCTTCGCGCCTTGGGTGAACAAGGCTACCGTTGGGTACGGCAGGTACTGGACTACCCGCACAACGCGCTCCGCCCGCCGGTGGACAACCAGCGCATCACCGTGCGCCAATTGACAATCCATGGCCATACCCTGCAAGGCGTTCTGCTGATCAATGCCGAAGGCTCCGGCACAGGCGCTTTCATCCTGTACACACCGGACGCACCCGACCGCCGCGCCTGGCGCGGGCTGAGCAATGCCCGCGAACTGATGCGGTTGCTGCGCAAACAACCCGCCCTGCGCGCCTACGTGGCGAGCCGCCTGCCCCTGCTGGCACCTGTACGCATCGATAAACTACTCAGCAAGGGCCGGCTCGGCCCCGCACTGCGCACCCCGGCAATTGAGGAAGAGCTGTTCTTCGCCTACTACATGGCAGAGGTGCGAGGCTGGTTGGCAGTGGTCGATGCCCAGAGCCGCACCACCGGGGAGGCAGATCTTCAGCAGGGCATCGATCTGGTATGGCGCCTGCTCGACCTGATCAGCCTGGGGCTGCCTGCCCCTGTACAGGTTCCCCTGGCCCTGGGACGCATGGTGATCGAAACCTGGGATGGTCTGGAAGCCTTCAGCGAGGATGATATCAACGGCGTGCTGACCCATACCTACAACGCCCTGAGCTATGCCAACGACGCCGGTACCAGCGTCGTCAGCACCGGCCTGATGCGCCGGATAATGCGTGGCATGCCAACGCAACCACCGTTGCCACTGCCCTCGCGCTACAGCATCACGCCTGCGCTAGAACACCTGCGCTACGCCATTGACGGTGTACACGGCGAAGGCGTGTTCGAGAAAGCATCAACGTTCGAAGGGCTGACTCAGTATTTCATCCAGGACGCCCACGGCCGGTATTACAAGGTCGCATTCGACGGCCACCGTTGGCGGGTCATCGACCCGACCCAACCGGACGCTTACCTGCAGCAGCCGGTCAAACGCCTGGCCAATGGCAACTGGGTCATCGACTCACCGGTGCTGTGGTACGACGGCTTGCCCGATCTGCCGCAGTTGTTGGCCAGCTGCCGCCTGCAGCCGCCGTTGGCGGGTGAGGTGGTGGACACGCTGGCAGGGCTGTGTCGGGCAGACGACCAGCTTTATCTGCAAACCCCTGCCGGGCAACTGCCAGTTCGCGCGCACCTGCTCGCCGGGCGCTACCACCTGTTGATTCCGCACGCCCGGGAAGCCGGCGTGGTGCCGTGGGCGATCCTGCGCTGGCAAGACCGGCAGTGGCGCATCCGCGTGCGCCAGGCAGGGCGCAGCAGCGATTGGCTGGCGCTGCCGGATGACTACTCGCCGAGCCGTGGCAACAACCGGTCGAGCCGCTGATGCAAGGCACTGCTGCTCGGCCAGTTGCGCAGCAGCCGCGCCCGATCACGGGCGTAGGCCGGGGCAAAGCTGAGCCCGGTGGCGTGCTGGCACATGGCGTCGAGGTCGATCAATGACCATTGGCCGTCGTGCCAGAACAGGTTGTGGCCCTTGAAGTCGCCATGGCTGATACGCTCGCGGATCAGTTGCTGCATCAGCTCCACCAAGGCATCGACTTGCTCTTCAGGCACCTCGCCGCTTTCCACATAAGGCGCGAAGCACGCGGTCAGGTCCGGGCCATCGACATGTTCAGTGACCAGGTACGCCCGGCTGCGCAGGCCCATGACGCGCTGCTCCAGCACCGCCAACGGGCGCGGCGTGGCGATGCCCAGGAACTCCAGGCGGTGGCCTTCAATCCAGGAGTGCCAGGCCCGGCTCGGGCGCCAGAACCGCTTGAACCAGTGCGCGGTGTTCTTGATGTTGTAGCGCTTGAGTACCAGTGAGCGCCCACCCACCTCGACACGCGCCACGCTGGCCGCGCCCCCTGTCTTGTACAGGTGGCCCTGGTCGATCAGCGTATCGGCCTGTTCCAGTACCGGCAGCATGGCCTGGACTTCGCCACGGCGAATCGCCCGCAAGCCCGAAAGGCTGCGCTCGACGCTGAACAGCGTGCACTCGCGGCCGGCCTTCTCCAGGTAATCCTTGAGGCGCCAGGTGCGCACCTTGTCCACCTGTTTCTGCAACGCTTCCATCGGCAACCCGTGCTCGGCATTGGCCAACAGGTAATGCACCAGCAGCTCTTCGATGAATGGCTCCAGGCGCTTGGGCAACTGAGCGAAGAACACCCCGAGGTTTTCCAGCACACGCGGGCGCGACAGTTGCTGGCCCGGCGTTTCGGCCTTGATGCCGGCGCCATCGATCAGGTACAGCTTGCCGCCGTGGCGCAACAGGTTGTCCAGGTGCAAATCTTCCTGCCAGAGGCCCTTGGCGTGCATCTGCGCCACTGCGGTCAGGGCTTCGCCCAGCACCAGGTGCTGTTCGTCGGCCAGCACCGGCAGGTTCGCCACCTTGTCCCAGGCATCGGCCAGGCTTTCGGCGCCGTCGAGGAACTCGAACAGCAGCCAGCCACCCTCACCTTCCTTGAGCCCGTCGGCAAGCAGCTTTGGCGTTGTCAGGCCCTGTTCGGCCAGCAACTTCACACCCTCCAGCTCACGCTGAAAATGGCGCGCAGCATTGCCGCCTACCAGCAACTTGGCCAACACCGGCGTACCTCGCCATACACCGGCACCGACATAGCGCTGGCCCGGCAATACGCGCAGCAGGCTGAGCAACTGCAGTTCGGCGTCGCCAGCGGCGTCGGCCAAGCTGACCGAGAGCGGCAGTAAAGGGCTGCGCCCGGCATCTTTCAATTCAGACAAACGCATCAGCGGGCCTCTTTTTCACGACGGCGTTGCGTCAGGCGTTGCAACCAGGTGCCAACCAGCACGCTGTCGGCCGGCTGGGCAAGATAGGTGGCAAGCAGCGCGCGCACGTTCACCTCGTTCCAGGCGCGGGCACGGCGCAGCAGCGGCTCCAGATCCTTCAGGCGGTCACGCATGCCGAACAACAGCGGCCGGGTCTTCTCCAGGTCGATCAATTGCGCGTCCCAGCCCTCGCGGCGTTGGCGCAGGAAGATGTGCTTGGGGTAGAAGCAGCCGTGCACCTGGCCGGCGCAGTGCAGGGTGCGCGCCAGCTGGCCACAGGCCTGGAGGATGCCGTTGCGCTCAGGGTCACTGAGCTGCGGCCACTGGCCCAGCAGGCTTTCCAGGTCGCTCCAGTCATCCAGGGCACGTGTCAGCAGTATCGCCCGATGCTGGCCTGCGTGCTTGCGCTCACCGTAGAACACCGCCTGCAGGGCCGGGATATGCAGCTTCTGGTAACGGCTGATGTTGCGGAACTCACGGGCGAAGGTCGGCTCGCCAAATGGGCGATGCAAGGTGCGGGTCAGGTAGTCGCTCTGGCGCTTGAGGTAATACCCTTTGCCCTCGAGCTCCAGGCGATAGACGCTGCTCCAGCCGCCACGGCCGGTATTGGGTTCGTCCACGGCATCGAGTTGCAGCGCCCACAGCGCTTCGAAGTCATTCAGGCCATGGCGTTTGAGCAGCGCGAGGTCCGCGCTGGCCAGGTAATCGGTCATTCCCTTCCCTCGAAGAAGCTCAGTACCTGACGGACCCGGCGCTTGTCGCGCGCATTCAGGCGCTGGCGCCCGCGGTACTGTAAATAGAAGCGCAGGCGCTGGGTCGCCGTCAGGTGGTATTTGGCGACCTTGTCCAGGCATGCCAGGTCCTTGATCAGCCGGTGGCGCCACATGAAGCCGCGCCAGAAGTCACCGGTCGGGCAGTCGATGAAGAATAGCGTGCCCTGGTCATCGACCAACAGGTTGCGCCACTTGAGGTCGTTGTGGGCGAAACGGTGTTCGTGCATGACCCGGGTATGGCGCGCCAGCTGTCGGCTGATGTGGTCGACCCAGGCACGATCAGCCAGGCGCGGATCATTGCGCTCAGCCAGCACCGACAGGTCTTCGGTGCGCGGTAGCTCGCGGGTGATCATCGCGCCGCGGCCAAATGCCAGGCCATTGCGCTCCAGGCCCCAGGCCACAACTTCAGCGGTCGGGATGTCCCATTTGGCGAACTGCTTGAGGTTTTGCCATTCGGCCTTGATGCGCGGCCGGCCCAGGTAACGGCGCATGTGCTTGCCGGCACCGGTGTACCGCTTGACGTAATAGTTGACCCCGCCACGCTCGACGCGGACCACCTCGCTGAGCGGGTCACGGGTCAGGCGTTCACCCTGCAGGGCAAACACCGCATCAAGGCTGCCGAAGTCCGCCGCCAGGTGTTCGTAGCCTGGCGCCAGTGTCCAGCCCGCCATCAGAGTGCGTCCCCATAGCGTTGTTTGCGATCGTAGAGTTTCTGCGCCTTGCGATCGAGCCAGGCCAGCAGCGCGGCCTCCTCGCTGAGGATCTGACGCAGCGGGCGCTGGAAGTAACCGCGCAGGAAACGCAGCTTGTCGCGCCGGGTCAGGCCGATATCCAGCGCCGAGAAGTACAGCGCGGCCAGGTCCTTGTCCCGCCAGCGGCGGCTGATTGTCGCCCGGGTCTGGGCGCGGTGCAGGTCGATTACCGACAATTTGAAGTCTTGCGCCGTCACCGGGCGGTCGGTGTGCAGCAGGAAGTGGCAGATGTAGCAGTCACGGTGGTTGACCCCGGCGCGGTGCATGCCGCCGGTCATCTTCGCCACTTCGGCGATCAGCGCGCGCTTGAGCGCCGGCTCAGGCGGCTGCTTGACCCAGTCGATGCTGAAGTCTTCCAGGCTGATGGTCGGCGCCAGTTCTTCGGTGACGATGAACGAGTGCTGCGTGGCCGGGTTGCTGCCACGCTCGCCATAGGCCACTGCGGTCATGGTCGGTACGCCGACTTCATGCAGGCGCTCGATGGCCCGCCATTCCTGCCCGGCACCCAGCACCGGAAGCTTGGCGGTGAGCAGGTTCTTGAAGATTTCGCCCCAGCCAATGCCACGGTGGATCTTGACGAAGAAACCTTCGCCATCGACCTCGGTGCGCAGCGTGCGGCGGCCTTCTAGCTCTCGGTACACCTCGCCTTGCAGGGCTTCCACGGCATCGAAGGCATCACGCCCGGCCCACAGGCGCTTGAACGGTTCGGCCAGGATCAGCTTCATGCGCTCTCCTGCCCCAGAATAACGTCGGCAGCGTGCTGCGGCATGCTGTAAAGGTCGGCGGTTTCGGCAAAGGCCAGCCCGTTGCGCGACCACTCGGCACGCGCCTCTGGCGCTTCGAGCATGCGCTGCAGGTAGCCGTTGAGCTGTTCCTGCTCGAACGGCTCGTCCAGCACCAGGCCGCTGTCGGCCTCGGCAATGTAATGGGCGTAGCCGCAAACTTTGGAAACCAGCACCGGCAAGCCAGCCACCAGCGCCTCGAGCAACACCGTACCGGTGTTCTCGTTGTAGGCCGGGTGGATCAGCAGGTCGGCACCCAACAGGAAGCGCGGGATATCACTGCGGCCCTTGAGGAACTGCACCTGTTCGCCCAGGCCCAAGGCTGCGCTCTGCAGCTGGAACACCTTGGGGTCGTCCTGGCCGATGACCATCAGCCGGGTGCGCTTGCGCAGAGACGCTAGCAGCGCGGCCAGGGCCTTGAGGCTACGGTCGACGCCCTTGGTCTTGAAGCCCGAGCCGATCTGTACCAGCAGCAGGTCATCATCGCCCAGGTTGAACTCCTTGCGAAACTCCGCGCGGATCTCGGCGGCATTGGCCGGCGCACGGCGGTCCTGGGAAATGCCGGGCGGCAACAGGTGGAAGCGTTCAACGGGGGTGCCGTAATGCTTGATGAACAGCGGTTGCTGCACCTCTGAAATCATCAGCACTTCGGTGCGTGCATCTTTGGCGAACACGGCCCGCTCGTACTCGGCAAAGTGCCGGTAGCGGCCCCAGCGGCGATACAGACCGCCACGCAAGGTCTGGGCCTTGTCCTCGAAACAGGCGTCGGCCGCGTAATACACGTCCAGGCCCGGCATCTTGTTGAAGCCGATCAACCGGTCTACCGGGCGCTTGGCCAGATCGGCTTCCATCCAGGCAGTGAGTTTTTCGTTGCGACGGTGATTGAACAGCGCCTTGACCGGCGCCACCAGCACTTCGAAACCGGGCGGAATGTCGCCTTCCCAGATCAGCGTGTAGACACGGATCTGGTGGCCCCGCTTCTGGCATTCCAGGGCAATGCGCATGAAATCGCGCTGCAGCCCGCCGAAGGGGAAATATTTGTAAAGCACGAAAGCCAGTTGCATCAACGGACATCCTCAGCCAGCAGCAACGCGCTCAAGCGGCTCGCCACATGCTCTGGATTCAGGCGAGTGAAGCACAATGGCCACTCGCGTTTGAGATCGAACCGGCGCAGGTCGTCGGCGCTCGGTTTGTAGGTGCACTTTTTCTGCAGGCACGGTGCACAGGGAAAATCGCTGGCCTGGTGGACCTGCACACGGCCATAGGCGCCAGTCAGGCCCGGGTTGGTCGGGCCGAACAGCGAAATGGTCGGCACATCAAGCGCTGCGGCCAAGTGGCCCAGCCCAGTGTCCACCGCCACACAGGCCTTTGCCGCCGCCAGCACGCGGGCAACGCCGGCAAGGTTCAATCTGGGGAGCACCTGGCAGTTGTTCAAGCCTTGGGCAATACGCTCGGCGCGGTCTTTCTCGGCCTGGTTGCCCCATGGCAGGCATACCTGCAGCCTGCTGCGGCCCAGCCGCTCAGCCAGCTCTCGCCAGTAGGCCTCGGGCCAGTGCTTGGTCGCCCAGGTAGTGCCGTGCAGAAACACCACATACGGCGCCGCCGGGGGCAGTTGCAGGCGGTCCAGGTCCAGGCCGTAGTTGCCGATGCCTTCGGGCAGGTCATAGGCCAGCGCCATGGCGAACAGCTGGCGCACGCGCTCTACCGCATGCTGGCCGACGGCGACCGAAAGGCGCCGGTCATAGAAGCGGCTGGCCAAGCCTTCACGCGCCGAGTAACGGTCCAGGCCGGCCACCGGCGCCTTGACGTAGCGGGTCAGCCAGGCCGACTTGACCAACCCCTGGGCATCGATCACCAGGTCGTACTTGCGCTCGCGCACGCGTTGCTTGAACGCCTTCCACTCGCCGCTCTTGATGGTCTGCCAGACATTCTTGCGCCAGCGCCGAATGGCCACCGGTATCACCTGGTCGACCGCCGGGTGCCAGCTGGGTATCTCGGCGAAGCCTTCTTCCACCACCCAGTCGAAGCGGATGCCCGGGATCGCATGGGCGGCATCGGTGAGCGCCGGCAGAGTGTGGATCACATCACCCAGCGACGAGGTCTTGATGATCAGTACCCGCACTTACTCGACCTCGGCCACGGTATCGATCAGGTTCGGCCCACCCAGGCTGTGCAGGGCGGCGATGACTTTGCCAGGCTCCAGCAGACGCAGGCAGTTGTAGTGGCCGAATCGGCAGGTGCGGTCGAAGCATGGGCTGCACTCGATGCCGGTGCGCACGATCTCGACCTGCTCGGCCAACGGCGGGGTAAAGCCCGGCGAAGTCGAACCATAGACGGCAACCAGCGGGCGGTTCAACGCCGCCGCCACGTGCATCAGCCCGGAGTCGTTGGACACCACCGCGTTGGCACAGGACATGAGGTCGATCGCCTCGGCCAACGAGGTTTCGCCCGCCAGGTTATAAGATTCTTCACGCAAACCCGGGATCAGCCGGTCGCGGATCTGCTCGCCGACCGGGTGATCGTTCTTCGAGCCGAACAGCCACACCTGCCAGCCCTGGCGAATCATGGCGTCGGCAACGCTGGCGTAGTGCTCTGCCGGCCAGCGCTTGGCTTCACCGAACTCGGCACCTGGGCACAGCGCAAGCACCGGGCGGTCCAGCTCCAGGCCGAACTTGGCCAGCGCGGCCTCACGGCTCGGCGCCTGGATCTGCAGCTCAGGCCGCGGATAAGGCTGCGGCAGCTCGGCACCCGGCGCATAGGCCAGTGCCATGAAGCGCTCGATCATCAGCGGGTAACGCGCCTTGTCCAGCTTGCGCACATCGTTGAGCAGGCCGAAGCGCATTTCGCCACGCCAGCCGGTGCGTTTGGGAATGCCGGCAAAGAACGGCACCAGCGCCGACTTCAGCGAGTTGGGCAGCAGGATCGCCTGGTCGTACTGGCCGGCCAGGGACTTGCCGATGCGCCGGCGCGTAGCCAGTTCCAGCGCGCCATGGCCGAGCGGGAAGCTCAAGGCCTGACGCACTTGGGGCATGCGCTCAAGGATCGGCCGGCTCCACTCGGGTGCCAGCACATCGATCACGCAGTCGGGATGCTGCTGTTTCAGGCACTGGAACAAGGTTTGCGCCATCACCATGTCGCCGACCCAGCTGGGGCCAATGATCAGTATTCTCATGCTTAGTCCAGAAAAACTCGGGGAGGCTGCAGGCTGCGGTACAGCCTGGCCTCCCCTCTTTATATTCAGGCTATGTGGCGGACAGTGTAACACCGGTGGTGGAACATCGGCCTTTAGGCCCCTGTGGAGCGGCCTTGCGCCGCGAAAGGGCCGCAAAGCGGCCCCAACAATCTCATGCCAATCCCAGTTCACCCCAGATCCGCCGCACCTCGCGGCGCTCATCGGCAAACTGCGCCGCATCGATCACCCCGGCCTGCTTCTGCAGGGCCTGGCGGTGCGAGGCTGAGCGAAACGCCTTGTACACTTCACGCAACAACACCGCATCGCTGGCCGGCATCAAGCCCGCCTGCTCCAGCTCTTCCAGAATGCGAATGTTATCGGTCCAGCGCAGTATGGCCGGATGGTCGTGGGACCAGGCCAAAGCGGCGTATTGCACCATAAATTCGATATCGACGATACCGCCGGCATCCTGCTTGATATCGAACGCCACGCCTGCATCGAAGGCATTGGCCGCAGTGCCCGCGGCGGTGGCCTTGGTGCCGAGGTTGTCGCGCATCTTGGCGCGCATTTCGCTGACCTCGCTGCGCAGCTTTTCCAGGTCGCGGGCCTGGCCCAGAACCTTGGCGCGCACACCCTCGAACGCTGCCGCCACCTGCTTGCAGCCCACCAGCACGCGGGCGCGCACCAGGGCCTGATGCTCCCAGGTCCAGGCTTCGTTCTGCTGGTAGCGCTCGAACGCGCCCAGCGAGCTGACCAGCAGCCCCGCCGCGCCCGAAGGCCGCAAACGCATGTCGACGTCATACAGCTGGCCGGAGTTGGTTTGCGTGGTCAGCAAATGGATGATGCGCTGGCCCAGGCGCGTGAAGAACTGCGCGCTGTCGATCGGCTTGGCGCCATCGGTTTCCGCCTGCGGGTCGCCGTCGTGGATGAACACCAGGTCCAGGTCCGAGCCGTGGCCCAGTTCCAGGCCACCCACCTTGCCGTAGCCGAGGATGATGAAGCCCGGGTCGCACAGGCTGCCGTCGCTGCGTTTGGGCTGGCCGTGGCGCGCCACGGTCTGGCGCCAGGCCAGGGCCAGCACCTGGTCGAGAATGGCTTCGGCCAGCCAGGTCAGGTAATCGCTGACTTTCATCAACGGCAGGTTGCCGCTGATTTCGGAGGCTGCCACGCGCAGGCTGTGGGCCAGCTTGAAGTGGCGCAAGGCCTCCATCTGTTGTTCAAGATCGTCCTCGGGGATGCGCGTCAGCCGCTCGCGCAGCTCGGCGGCCAGCTCCGGCGCCAGCGGCGGGCTGAACAGGCGGCCTTCATTGAGCAACTCATCGAGCAGCAATGGGTAACGGGCGATCTGCTCGGCGATCCACGGGCTGGCGGCACACAGGGTCAGCAGGCGGCGCAAGGCCCCCGGGTTTTCAGTCAGCAGCACCAGGTAGGCCGACCGCCGCGCCACAGCTTCGACCAGCGGCAGTACACGTTCCAGCACCAGGTCCGGGTTGTCATGCTCCACCGCCTGGGCCAGCAGGCGTGGGATGAAGGCATCCAGACGCTCACGGCCGATACGCTGCATCGAGCGCAACTGGGGGCTGGCACGCAGCCCCGCCAATCTGCGCAAGGCTTCGGCGGGTTGCTTGAAACCGGCCTCTTCCAGCTGGCGGCCGGCGGCTTCCTCATCCTGCGCCTGCTCCCACAAGGGCGACCACTCGCCGCCAACCACCAGGTCACCCTCGCCTTCATCTTCATCCGGGTCGGCGATGACCTGGCGGAAGTGCCAATCGACACGGCCGCGCCAGTGCATCAACTGGTCGTGGAAGCTCTGCCAGCCGCTAAAGCCGAGCATATAGGCCACGCGCTCACGGTCGGTCTCGTCATCAGGCAGCATCTGTGTCTGGCGGTCGGCAATGGCCTGGATGGCATGCTCGGTATAGCGCAGGAACTCATAGCCTTCACGCAGCTCCGCCACCACCGCCGGCGGCAGGTAGCCTTGGCCCTCCAGGGTCGCCAGCACTTTCAGCAATGGCCGCTGCTGCAGGCTCAGGTCACGCCCGCCATGGATCAGCTGGAAGGCCTGGGCGATGAACTCCACTTCACGAATACCACCTGCGCCAAGCTTGATGTTCTCGGACATGCCCTTGCGCCGCACCTCCTGCTGGATCAGCTGCTTCATGGTACGCAGCGCTTCGATCGCCGAGAAATCCAGGTAACGCCGGTACACGAACGGGCGCAGCATCTCCTGCAGTTGCGCGCCTGCCGCCTGGTCGCCGGCCACCACCCGCGCCTTGATCATCGCGTAGCGTTCCCAGTCGCGGCCTTGGTCTTGGTAGTACTGCTCCAGGGCATTGAAGCTGAGCACCAGCGAACCGGCCGAGCCGTAGGGGCGCAGGCGCATGTCGACGCGGAACACGAAGCCATCGACGGTGACCGGGTCGAGCGCCTTGATCAGGCGCTGACCCAGGCGGGTGAAGAACTCCTGATTGTCCAGCGAGCGCTTGACCCCTTCGGTCTCACCGCCTTCGGGGAAGGCGAAGATCAGGTCGATATCCGATGACAGGTTGAGCTCGACCGCCCCCAGCTTGCCCATGCCCAGCACCACCATATGCTGCGGTTCACCGCTGCGGTTGCCGATAGGCGTACCGAACTGCTGGCAGTGGCGCGGATACAGCCATTGATAAGCTTCGTCGATCGCCGCGTCAGCAAGGTCGGACAGGTCGCGACAGGTCTCGCCCAGTTCGGCCTGGCGGGTGATATCACGCCAGATGATGCGCAACTGCTGGCGGTTGCGCTCGCGGCGCAGGTTGCGTGCCAGCTCTTCTTCACTCGACGCCGCCTGGGCCGCTGCCGCGATCTGCCCACGCAGCTCGCCCGGCGCATACCGGCGGTCCATCTCGCCGCTGGCCAGCAGGGCAAACAGCATCGCCGGCTCACGCTGGGCCAGGCCGAGCACGAAGTCGCTGGCGGCGGCCACCTGGTCGAACTGGTGCTGGTGAGCCGGGCTCCAGGCGGTCGGATCGAGCGCCGGGTGGCTGTTCAGGGCATCGAGCAGAAACTGCCGATTACGGGCGACCAGCGGTTGCAGGGAGGCAGGCAGTTCGAGCGGCAAAGGCAGGCGCATGGTCTATCCTTGATCGGCGTGAAAGTGAGAGTAAAAAGCGGCCACGAGGAAACCGGACCCCGGTTGGACTGTCGTACAAAAGTTGGAAATAGCTGAAAAAAACGAATCATTGGCATGAAACATCAAGAATCACCCGCTCGCAGCACAACGCCAACCAACATGAACGTTTTTCCTCACAAGCCAAGGTGCGACCAAACGTCGCATTTGTGTAGTTTTACTACTACCCCGACCGTGCAAAAGCATGAAATGCGAAAGCAAATGTAGTAAAACTACACGCCGCCGGGTCACACTCCGGTAATCCAAGAATTCACGACGTCTGCCCATAAGGCCAGTCGCAAACTCAGGCCCCCGATTCTGGTGGCCTTTCCGCCCTGGAGCAAGCCATGCAAGACCTCGATCCAATCGAAACCCAGGAATGGCTGGATGCCCTGGAGTCGGTCCTCGACAAAGAAGGCGAAGACCGCGCTCATTACCTGATGACCCGCATGGGCGAGCTGGCCACCCGCAGTGGCTCCCAGCTGCCATACGCGATCACCACGCCATACCGCAACACCATCCCTGTCACCCACGAAGCACGCATGCCTGGCGACCTGTTCATGGAACGCCGCATTCGCTCGATGGTGCGTTGGAACGCGCTGGCCATGGTGATGCGCACCAACCTGAAGGATTCGGACCTGGGCGGCCACATCTCCAGCTTCGCCTCCAGTGCCACCCTGTATGACATCGGCTTCAACTACTTCTTCCAGGCCCCGACCGAAGAACACGGCGGCGACCTGATCTTCTTCCAGGGCCACGCTTCGCCAGGCGTTTACGCCCGTGCCTTCATGGAAGGCCGCATCAACGAAGAGCAGATGAACAACTTCCGCCAGGAAGTGGACGGCAAAGGCCTGTCTTCGTACCCGCACCCATGGCTGATGCCTGATTTCTGGCAGTTCCCGACCGTTTCCATGGGCCTGGGCCCGATCCAGGCGATCTACCAGGCGCGCTTCATGAAGTACCTGGAAGCCCGTGGTTTCATTCCGGCCGGCAAGCAGAAAGTCTGGTGCTTCATGGGCGACGGCGAGTGCGACGAGCCGGAATCCCTCGGTGCCATCGCCCTGGCAGGCCGCGAGAAGCTGGACAACCTGATCTTCGTCATCAACTGCAACCTGCAGCGCCTCGACGGCCCGGTTCGCGGCAACGGCAAGATCATCCAGGAACTCGAAGGCGTGTTCCGTGGCGGCGGCTGGAACGTCAACAAAGTCGTCTGGGGCCGTTTCTGGGACCCACTGCTGGCCAAAGACACCAACGGTGCCCTGCAGCGCCGCATGGACGAAGTCATCGACGGCGAGTATCAGAACTACAAAGCCAAAGACGGCGCGTACGTTCGTGAGAACTTCTTCAACACGCCAGAGCTCAAGGCCATGGTCGAAGACCTGTCCGACGACGAGATCTGGAAGCTCAACCGTGGCGGTCACGACCCGTACAAGGTCTATGCGGCCTACCACCAGGCGGTCAACCACAAAGAGCAACCGACTGTCATCCTGGCCAAGACCATCAAGGGTTACGGCACCGGTGCTGGCGAAGCCAAGAACACCGCACACAACACCAAGAAGGTCGACGTCGACAGCCTGCGCCACTTCCGTGACCGCTTCGACATCCCGGTCAAGGATGCCGACCTTGAAAGCCTGCCGTTCTACAAGCCCGAAGAAGGTTCGGCCGAAGCCAAGTACCTGGCCGAGCGCCGCGCAGCCCTGGGTGGCTTCGTACCGCAGCGCCGTGCCAAGAGCTTCAGCGTGCCGACCCCGCCTCTGGAAACGCTGAAAGCGATCCTGGACGGCTCGGGCGACCGCGAAATCTCCACCACCATGGCCTTCGTGCGTATCCTCGCGCAGCTGGTCAAGGACAAGGACATCGGCCAGCGCATCGTGCCGATCATCCCGGACGAAGCCCGTACCTTCGGTATGGAAGGCATGTTCCGCCAGCTGGGTATCTACTCGTCGGTCGGCCAGCTCTACGAGCCAGTCGATAAAGACCAGGTGATGTTCTACCGCGAAGACAAAAAGGGCCAGATCCTCGAGGAAGGCATCAACGAAGCCGGCGCCATGTCGTCGTTCATCGCTGCCGGTACCTCGTACAGCTGCCACAACCAGCCGATGCTGCCGTTCTACATCTTCTACTCGATGTTCGGCTTCCAGCGTATCGGCGACCTGGCCTGGGCCGCTGGCGACAGCCGCACCCGTGGCTTCCTGATCGGCGGTACCGCCGGCCGTACCACCCTCAACGGTGAAGGCCTGCAGCACGAAGACGGTCACAGCCACATGATGGCGGGCACCATCCCGAACTGCCGCACCTATGATCCGACCTACGGCTACGAGCTGGCGGTGATCATCCAGGACGGCATGAAGAAGATGACCGAAGAGCAACAGGACATCTTCTACTACATCACCGTGATGAACGAATCCTACCAGCAGCCAGCCATGCCGGCCGGTGTCGAGGAAGGCATCATCAAGGGCATGTACCTGCTCGAAGAAGACACCCGCGAAGCCGCGCACCACGTTCAGCTGATGGGCTCCGGCACCATCCTGCGCGAAGTCCGCGAGGCCGCGAAGATCCTGCGTGAAGAGTTCAACGTCGGTGCCGACGTGTGGAGCGTCACCAGCTTCAACGAACTGCGTCGCGACGGCCTGGCCGTGGAACGCGCCAACCGCCTCAAGCCTGGCCAGAAGCCTCAGCAGACTTACGTCGAAGAGTGCCTGGCCGGTCGCAAAGGCCCGGTCATCGCCTCCACCGACTACATGAAGCTGTTCGCCGAACAGATTCGCCAGTGGGTGCCGAGCAAAGAGTTCAAAGTCCTGGGTACCGATGGCTACGGTCGCAGCGACAGCCGCAAGAAGCTGCGTCACTTCTTCGAAGTCGACCGCCACTTCGTGGTGCTGGCTGCCCTGGAAGCCTTGGCTGACCGTGGCGAGATCGAACCGAAGGTGGTGGCCGACGCCATCGTCAAGTTCGGCATCGATCCGGACAAGCGCAACCCACTGGACTGCTGAGGAGTATTTTTAAGTGAGCGAACTCATTCGCGTACCTGACATCGGCAGCGGTGAAGGTGAAATCATCGAGCTGTTCGTCAAGGTCGGTGACCGTATCGAGGCTGACCAGAGCCTGCTGACCCTGGAGTCCGACAAGGCCTCCATGGAAATCCCGGCCCCCAAGGCCGGTGTCATCAAGGAACTGAAGGTCAAGCTGGGCGATCGCCTGAAAGAAGGCGACGAGCTGCTGGTCCTGGAAGCCGAGGGCGCCGCTGCGGCGCCCGAGGCTCCAGCCGCCGCACCTGCCCCGGCCGCAGCTGCGGCTGCTGCCGAAAAGCCGGCTGCCGAAGCCGCCCCTGCGCCGGCTGCAGCCCCTGCTGCCGCCAGCGTGCAGGACATCCACGTGCCGGACATCGGCTCGTCGGGCAAGGCCAAGATCATCGAAGTACTGGTCAAGGTCGGCGACACCGTCGAAGCCGACCAGTCGCTGATTACCCTGGAGTCTGACAAGGCCTCCATGGAGATCCCTTCGCCCGCCGCTGGCGTGGTCAAGGAAGTGATCGCCAAGCTGGACGACGAAGTCGGCACTGGTGACCTGATCATCAAGCTGGAAGTCGCCGGCGCCGCCGCGCCTGCTGCGCCAGCGCCTGCCGCTGCTGCACCGGCCAAGGCTGAGGCTGCTCCGGCCGCCGCGCCTGCTGCCGCTGCCCCAGCTGCTGCCCCTGCACCGGTCGCTACCGCACCGGCTGCCGGCATCAACGCCAAGGTTCACGCAGGCCCTGCTGTTCGCCAGCTGGCCCGCGAGTTCGGCGTAGAGCTGGGCGCGGTCACCGCGACCGGTCCGCACGGCCGTATCCTGAAAGAAGACGTGCAGGTCTACGTCAAGTCGGTGATGCAGAAGGCCAAGGACGCACCGGCAGCTGCTGGCGCGACCGGCGGCCCCGGCATCCCGCCGATCCCGGTGGTGGACTTCAGCAAGTTCGGTGAAGTGGAAGAAGTGGCAATGACCCGCCTGATGCAGGTCGGTGCCGCCAACCTGCACCGCAGCTGGCTGAACGTGCCGCACGTGACCCAGTTCGACTCCGCCGACATCACCGAGCTGGAAGCCTTCCGCGTTGCGCAGAAGGCCGTGGCCGAGAAGGCTGGCGTCAAGCTGACCGTGCTGCCACTGCTGCTCAAGGCCTGCGCCTTCCTGCTCAAGGAACTGCCGGACTTCAACAGCTCGCTGGCGCCAAGCGGCAAAGCCGTGATCCGTAAGAAGTACGTGCACATCGGCTTTGCCGTGGACACCCCGGACGGCCTGCTGGTCCCTGTGATCAAGAACGTCGACCAGAAGAGCCTGCTGCAACTGGCTGCCGAAGCCGCGGCCCTGGCCGAGAAGGCGCGCACCAAGAAGCTGTCGGCTGACGACATGCAGGGCGCCTGCTTCACCATCTCCAGCCTCGGCCACATTGGCGGTACCGGCTTCACGCCGATCGTCAACGCGCCCGAAGTGGCGATCCTCGGTGTGTCCAAGGCAACCATGCAGCCCGTCTGGGATGGCAAGGCCTTCCAGCCCAAGCTGATGTTGCCGCTGTCGCTGTCCTACGATCACCGTGTGATCAACGGCGCAGCCGCCGCGCGCTTCACCAAGCGCCTGGGCGACGTGCTGGCGGATATCCGCACCATGCTGCTGTAACACGCAGCCAGCCTGCCCTCCTTCAAGGGGGCAGGTACCCTTTTCGAGCTGCCACGCTCGTACCTCAACCCCGCCAATTGGCGGGGCTTTTTTTGCCTGCAGCGGCCCCCGTTTTTCAGCAGTCCTAAGGATTCCCGCCCCGCAGCCGAAAACATATACATGACATCCCTCATGGCCGCTTGCCAGCCTCCGGGACATGATGCAACCTTGCCAGATGCGCCGCCGCCCAGGCCGCGTCACCCTCTTCAAGCGAGTCTTCGATGAAAAGCCAACCCGATGCCGCCAGCCGTGTGGCGGCCGAGGTCGTCACGCAGCTTCCCGTGCCTTCACGGCTCGGCATGCTGCGTTTCGAAAGGCTCAACGAAGCCACCTGGGCAATGCTTTACCTGGACCCGGCCTGCGAACGCCAGTTCGGCCTGCAGGCCTCCCAGCTGTGCGCGCTGATCGATTCGCCGTACGCCAGCCTGATGGAGCCTGAAGCCCGCTACCGGCTGCACGACGAGATCCAGCGGCAACTGAGCACTCGCGGCTACTATCGTGTGCGCTACACCCTGCACGCCCAGCCGCGCTCGCTGCGTCTGCTCGAAGCGGGTGAAGCCTACAAGCAGCACAATCGCCAGCTGTTACGCGGCTTTCTGACGGTACTCGACGACCAGCCTGAAGACGCTGTCGAAGTGGACGCCGACGACCTCGAATCGCGCAACAGCCGCCTGCAACTTGCCCTGCAACTCAACCAGCGCGCCCAGCAGGAGCAGTTGGAACACCTTGAGCGCGTACGCAGCCAGCAGGACCTGATCCTGCGCCTCGCCCGCCAGCGCTACAGCGCGGAAAACTCGCTGCTCGAAGCCGCCCAACTGATTACCCGCAGCGCCTGCGAGATCTACAAGGTGGACTGCGCCAGCATCTGGCATCTGGAAGACCAACGCCTGGAGCCGATCAGCGCCTGGTTGCGCAATGAGCAAGTGCATCGCCTGCCCGAAGCGATCGATGCCAGCCGCTTCCCCGATTACCTCGACGCCCTGCACGCCAGCCGCGCCATCGATGCCCACAACGCCAACCACGACCCGCGCACCCGTGAACTGGCCGAGAGCCTGTACGCCGACAACAATGCCATGCTCGATGCCAGTATCCGCGTCGATGGCCAGGTGGTTGGTGTGCTGTGCCTGGAGCAGACTGGCCAGCCGCGGGCCTGGCAGTCGGACGAAATCGCCTTTGCCGGTGAGTTGGCCGACCAGTTCGCCCAGGTCATCACCAACCATAACCGGCGTACCGCCGCCAGCGCCCTGCACCTGTTCCAGCGTGCGGTGGAGCAAAGCGCCAGCGCCTTCCTGCTGGTGAACCGCGACGGCGTGGTGGAGTACGTCAACCCCAGCTTCACCGCGATCACCCAGTACAGCACCGATGAGGTGCAAGGCCACCACCTGGCAGAGTTGCCGGCGCTGGAGAACCTCAGCGAACTGCTGTTCGATACCCCGTCGAGCCTGGCCATGGGCAACAGCTGGCAGGGCGAATTCAAAAGCCGGCGCAAGAACCTTGAGCCCTACTGGGGCCAGCTGTCGATTTCCAAGGTGTATGGCGACAACCGTGAGCTGACCCATTACATCGGCATCTACGAAGACGTCACCCAGACCAAGTTGGCCCAGCAACGCATCGAGCGCCTGGCCTACACCGACAACCTGACCAACCTGGGCAACCGCCCGGCGTTCATCCGCAGCCTTGACGAGCGCTTCGCCCGCGATGCCCAGAGCCCGATCTGCCTGCTGCTGGTGGACATCGACAACTTCAAGCGGATCAACGACAGCCTTGGCCACCAGACCGGTGACAAGCTGCTGATCAGCCTGGCCCGGCGCCTGCGCAACAGCCTCAGCGTTGGCGGCGTGCTGGCCCGCTTTGCCAGTAATGAATTCGCCGTGCTGCTCGACGACACCAGCCTGGAAGACGGCCAGGGCGTCGCCCAGCAACTGCTGCGCACCCTCGACAAGCCGATGTTCGTCGACAACCAGCTGATCAACGTCACCGCCTCGGTTGGCCTGGCCTGTGCGCCGCTGCACGGCAGTGACCCGACCACCCTGATGAAGAATGCCGGCCTGGCCCTGCACAAGGCCAAGGCCAACGGCAAGCACCAGGTACAGGTATTCACCGAAGTGCTCAATGCCGAAGCCAGCTACAAGCTGTTCGTCGAGAACAACCTGCGCCGCGCCTTGACCCAGAACGAGCTGGAGGTGTTCTACCAGCCCAAGCTGTGCCTGCGCAGCGGCCGCCTGCTGGGGCTGGAAGCACTGCTGCGCTGGAACCACCCCGAGCGCGGCATGATCCGCCCGGACCAGTTCATCAGCGTGGCCGAAGAAACCGGCCTGATCATCCCCATCGGCAAGTGGGTGGTGCGCCAGTCGTGCCGCATGAGCCAGCAACTGCGCGAGGCCGGCATGGGCAACCTGCACGTGGCCATCAACCTGTCGCCCAAGCAGTTCTCCGACCCCGACCTGGTGGCTTCGATCGCCTCGATCCTCCACGAGGAAGCCCTGCCTGCGCACCTGCTGGAGCTGGAGCTGACCGAGGGCCTGCTGCTGGAAGCGACCGAGGACACCCACCGTCAGCTCGACGAACTGAAGGCATTGGGCCTGACCCTGGCCATGGATGACTTCGGCACCGGTTATTCGTCGCTGAGCTACCTGAAGAAATTCCCGATCGACATCATCAAGATCGACCGCAGCTTCATCAACGAAATCCCCGACAACCAGGACGACATGGAGATCACCTCGGCGGTGGTGGCCATGGCCCACAACCTCAAGCTCAAGGTGGTGGCAGAAGGGATCGAGACGCCCGAGCAGCTGGCCTTCCTGCGCCGGCACCGTTGCGATGTGGGCCAGGGGTATCTGTTCGACCGGCCGATCCCGGGCCGGGAGCTGGCCGAAAGACTCAAGCGCTATCCGCGCGGTCCGATGGCCTGACAGCTGCGTAATCCTCGGGCACTATAGAGCCCATTCGGGCCTCATCGCCGGCAAGCCGGCGATGAGGCCCACACCTGTCCAACTGAAAAACACAGAGGAACGGCCATGGTCCTGCGTTCGGAAATCCTGGTGAACAAAAACGTCATGCCAACCGCGGAGCAGGCCCTGCCTGGCCGCGAAACGCCAATGTCCCTGCCCGAGTTCCACTACGTATTCAAAGACACCCCACTGCTCGGCCCGTTCTTTGAAGGCAGCATCGACTTCGCCATCTTCGGCCTGGGTTGCTTCTGGGGCGCCGAGCGCCGCTTCTGGCAGCGTGAAGGCGTGGTCAGCACCGTGGTCGGCTATGCGGGCGGCTTCACCCCGAACCCCACCTACGAAGAAGTCTGCTCGGGCCTGACCGGCCACACTGAAGTGGTACTCGTGGTGTTCGACAAGGACAAGGTCAGCTACCGCGAGTTGCTGGCGATGTTCTGGGAACTGCACAACCCGACCCAGGGCATGCGCCAGGGCAACGACGTCGGCACCCAGTACCGCTCGGCCATCTACTGCACCTCGCCACAACAGCTCGAAGAAGCCAACGCCAGCCGCGACGCCTTCCAGGCCGAGCTGAACAAAGCCGGTTACGGCGAGATCACCACCGAAATCGACCAGGCGCCGACCGTGTACTTCGCCGAGGCCTACCACCAGCAGTACCTGGCCAAGAACCCGGACGGCTACTGCGGTATCGGCGGCACCGGCGTGTGCCTGCCACCCAGCCTGCAAGGCAACTGAGCCATGAGCACAATGACCCTGTTCCACTCACCGCTGTCGCCATTCGTGCGCAAGGTGATGGTCGTGCTGCACGAGACCGGGCAGCTTGAGCGTGTTGCGCTGCAGGGGGTGAACATCACCCCGGTCAGCGGCGACGACCAACTCAACCACGGCAACCCGATCGGCAAGATCCCGGCCCTGCGCCTGGAAGACGGCACTGTGCTGCATGACAGCCGGGTCATCTGCGAATACCTCGACCTGCAGCATGTCGGCCTGCCGTTGCTGCCGCGCGAGGGCTCGGCACGCTGGCGGCGCATGACGCTGGTATCGCAGGCGGATGCGATCATGGATGCGGCGGTTTCCAGCCGCTATGAGAGCGTCCTGCGGCCTGAGGACAAGCGCTGGGACGGCTGGCTTGAAGCGCAGAGCGAGAAAATCCGCCGCAGCCTGGCCAACCTGGAGCAGGAGCACCTGGCAGAGCTGATATCCGGCTTTGATCTGGCCGCAATTGGCGTGGCCTGTGCGCTTGGGTACCTGGACCTGCGTCAGCCTGGTTTTGGCTGGCGTGAGCGTCAGCCCGGGTTGGCAGCGTGGTATGCCGAGGTGGCCAAGCGGCCGTCGATGGTCGCCACAGCACCCGACACCTGATACACCGCAATCGCCGGCAAGCCGGTCCCCACAAGGAGGGAGCCGGCTTCCCGGCGATTGGGCCGCAAGGCAACCCTCGGCCTCAGCGGGGTATCACAGGAAACAACTGCCCAATCCTGCGAGCCAGCCACCGCCCGATCTCTCTGTCCTCCCTCATGCCGCCCTCCCCACCCGCGCCCAGTCCAGGCGACGGGTCAGCACCATGAACACACCCAGCAAGCCAAAGCACAGCAGCGACCCCATCAACAGCGCATAGTCCTCGGCACTGAGCAGCCCATAGAGCATCGCGTACAACACCGCCAACCCCGCCGCAAAACCCACCCCACGCACCAGGCTGCGCAATACGTGGCTCAGGTAGAAGCCGAGCAGCAACACGCAGGCCGAGGCCGACAGGCCATATGCCAGGCCAAACCCGATGTGTTCGGACAACGAAAGCAGCAGCAGGTAGAAGAACGCCAGGGCCACCCCCACCAGGATGTACTGCACCGGGTGCACACTGAGGTTCTTCAGCACCTCGAACAGGAAGAAACCGGCAAAGGTCAGGGCGATGAACAACAACGCGTATTTGATCGCCCGCTCACTCTTGAGGTATTGGTCCACCGGGTCGATGAAGCTTACCCCGAAGGTCCGCTCGCTGAACTCCGCACACTGTCCGCCGCTGGCACATTGGCGCAGGGCATCTTCGAGGTTGGTGGCGAAGAATGACGTCTGCCAGTGCGCGCTGAAGCCTTTGTCGTCGATTTCGCGGCGGTTGGGCAGGTAACTGCCAACGAAGCTGGGGTGCGGCCAGTTGGCGCGCATGTCCACGCTGCTGGTGCGGCCCACTGGCAACAGGTGCAGTTGCCCGGTGCCTTGCAGTGCCAGATCGAAACCGTAGTTGAACCCGCGGGCCTGCTGGCCATCCAGTTGCGGCAGCGCGACGTGCACGCCACTGCGCAGCCAGTCCAGCCCGGTACCGGCTTCAAACGCCAGGCGCTGGTTATCGATGTTGAGTTCCAGGGCATTTTCAATGCCGCGGATGTCGCTGATGCCAACCACCAGAAACGGCTTGTCGAAGCGGTAGTCATCGAAGTCCTTGTCGATGCCCCAGCGCTCCGGCAGCTGGAAACGCCCCGAAAGACGCCCTTGGGCATGGAACAGCCGCGCCTGGTAGATACCCCGCTTACGCAGTTCGGTGTCCACCCCTAGGTCTGCATCGAAGGTTTCCGGGAGGAAGTACAAGTGGCCGGCGATAGTGCTGGTTTCCTGCACGCTCTGGCCGTCCTTGTCGATCCAGCGGCGCTGCACCTTGCGGTACGGCACCACCAGCAGCGGGCCACTGATCTGCTGGTCAAAACTGGCGCTACGGGCGATGTCGTGCAACACACCGTCGCGCAGGTTCTGGCGCTCGTCGATCAGGTTGTCGATCATCAACAGGGGAATCAGCAACAGCAAAATCAGCAGGGCAATGGTGCCGAGCTTGAAACCGAGGGTCTTGTTCATGGGGCCTCCTGTGGCAGTGGGCGCAGTGTCTGCGCCCTGCGTGGAGGCCTTGGGGAGATTGTGTGGAGATTCGGTGTTTTTTGGGGCAACGCAGCGGCCCCGACAACCTCAGCTGATGCGCCGCTCCGGCAGCCAAAGCCTGACGCGTACCCCGCCATCGACGTTGTTCACCGCCAGCGCCCCGCCATGCAGTTGCATCACCTCGGCCACGAAGTTCAGCCCCAGCCCGGTACTCTTGCGCCCACTCCCCGGCCGCGGCAGCGAATAGAAACGCTCGGCAACCCGGCCGATGGCGTAGGCGGGTATCGCCTCCCCCTGATTGAACAGGCTCAGCGCCACACGCTCGCCATCGCGCTCCAGCTCGAACAGCAGCGCGCCGCCCGGCGGGGTGAAATCCAGCGCATTGTCGAGCAGGTTGGCCAGTGCCTGGCGCATGAGAAACGGATCGCACAGCAGCCACAACCCCGCCGGCACCCGCTGGCGCACCTGCAAGCCGCTTGCGTCGATGCGTGCGGCATGCGCCAGCAGCAGCTCATCGACCAACGCCGCCAAGGCAACCTGCTGCTCATCTTCCAGCGCCTGCATCTGCTCGACCCGCGCCAGGTTGAGCAACCGCTCGATCATCTGCTGCAGCCGCTCGCTTTCGCGCTCGATGTTGCCGGCAAAACGCGCCCGCTGCTCGGCCGGCATATCACCCTGGAGCAATTCAGACGCACCGCGGATAGCCGCCAAAGGGCTCTTCAACTCGTGGGTCAGGGTATGCACGTAGCGTTCGACATACGCCTTGCCCTCAAGCTGTGTGCGCATGCGCTCCACCGCATTGGCCAGGTGCGCCAGCTCACCGCCCTTGTAGTAAGGCAGCGCAGCGCGCTGGCCTTCGCTGACCGCCTGCGCATAGCGGGCCAGCCTGCGCAGGGAGCGGGCCAGCCACCAGGACAGCGCGGCGCCGACCAACAGGCCCATGCCGATCAGCCCCAACCCCAGGCCAAGCAAACGCTGTTCGGAACGGTCGATGTACGGCTGCAGTGAACTGTTGGGCTTGGCCACGGTGACCACGCCGATAACCTTGCCCTGGTCAACGATCGGCGCGGCCACGTGCATCACCGAGGTGCTTTCATCCTCTTCGACGCTGCGGGTGGAACGGGCACCGTATTGGCCGCGCAGCGTCAGGTACACGTCGTTCCAGCGCGAATAGTCCTTGCCCAGGTCCTGGCCGCTGGAATCGAGCAGCACGATGCCTTGGGCATCGGTAACGTAGATGCGGTGGCTGACCTGGTTTTTGGCCAGGCCCCAGATCTGCGCGCCGGGGCTGCGCAAGCCATACGCCTTGAGCACCTCAGGCAGGCGGCTCTGGGCAAGGGTGCCGGCCTTGACGTCATCGTGAAGGATCTCGGCCAGCAGGTTGGCAGTGTCTACCAGGGTTTCCTCGGAAGACTGGCGTACCACGGGGCGAATCTGCTCGCGCACCGTATTGAGCAGGAAGTAACCCGCCAAGCCGACGAACAGGAAGTACACCAGAAAGATCCGAATGCCCAGGCGCATCAGGCGTGTTCCGGGCTGTAGCTGTAACCCAGCCCACGGTGGGTCTGGATCGGTTCGGCATGGGCAGCCACCTGCCGCAGCTTGGCGCGCAGGCTCTTGATATGGCTGTCGATGGTGCGCTCGTAACCCACGTCGGAGGCCACTCCCAGCGCATCGAGCAACTGTTCGCGGCTGAATACACGCTGCGGTTGCTCCAGCAGGCATTGCAGCAAACGGAATTCGTGGCGGGTCAGGCTCAGCGGCTGGCTGCGGTAGCTGATCAGCATGCGCAGGGTGTCGAGCTGGAACACTGCCGTTTCGGCGGGTGGCTCGGCCCGTGGCGCCATGCGCTTGAGGATCGCCCGCACCCGAGCCGCCACTTCCCGCGGGCTGAAGGGTTTGACCACGTAGTCGTCGGCGCCTATTTCCAGGCCTACCACCCGGTCGATTTCACCGTCCCGGGCGCTGAGGAACATGACCGGCACCTCGGTGAACCGGCGGAGCTGGCGGCAGGTGTCAAAACCACTGATGTCGGGCAGCCCGATGTCGAGGATCACCAGGTCGGCCGGCCGCTGGCGCTGCTGCTCCAGGGCCGCGGTGCCCAGGGTCACCCACGCGGTGCTGTGGCCCTCGGCCTGCAGGGCGTAGATCAGGGTATCGGCGATGGCGGCTTCGTCTTCGACGATGAGAATGTGGGGCATGGCATCCGGCCTTGCTGAGGGCGAAGCTGGACATATAGGCAAGTTTCAATGAAGACGCAATCCTCTGTAGGAGCGGCCTTGTGTCGCGAAGGGGCGCGCAGCGGCCCCAATATCTGTGCTGCTGTGGATATTTTGGGGCCGCTGCGCGCCCCTTCGCGACACAAGGCCGCTCCTACATGAAGAGCGCGTCGCCCTTCGGATCAGCAGTCAGGCTTGCCCGCAGTGAAACGTTTGGCCGGGTTTACCGCAGCCTTGAACTCGCGCAACGCCTTGGCCCCCACCAGCAACGGATAGTTGAAGCTGCTGCGGTCGACCAGGTTCACTTCCACGGTGCGTTTCTCATCCCCCAGGCACAACTCAAGGTCGATTACCGGCCTGCGCGAAAGCTCGGGCGCATCGCCTTCATCGTCTTCGTCGGCGCGGTTCTTGATCTTGCTGATGCGCGAAACCTTATGCTCGTACACCTTGCCGTCGGACTCCTTGGTCGCCAGGCGGAAGCGCACCCAATCCTCGCCATCGCGCGTGAAGCGCTCGATGTCCTTGGCCGACAGCGAAGCGGTGTAGGCCCCGGTGTCCATCTTGGCCTTCAGGGTTTCGCCGAGTTCAGGCAGGGAGATGTTCTCATAACGGCCGTAAAGCGTAGGTTCTGCGGCCATTACCGGCAGCGCCAACAGCGACAACAGGGCTAGCATTGGTTTCACAGGCAGGCTTCCTTGAAAGGGGTCAGTGCTTAGACTGTGCAAGCAGGATAGGTTCGCTGTCACAAGGGTAAACAACATAATGTGAAACATTTGTCCGCGCCGCTGGGCATTGGACATTTGGCGTAGGCTGCGGCGCTGCTTATCATTGCCGCCCGTTCAAATCCCACAACAAGAGTTTCCCTATGCGTCGCCTGCTGACCGGCATTCTTACGACCATCCTGCTGCTGCTCAACACCGTGGTGCTGATCTGCCCGCTGCTGGTCTTCGCCCTGCTCAAACTGGTGCTGCCGGGCCGGTGGCGTGATTATGCCTCCGCTGCCGTAATGTGGGTCGCTGAAGCCTGGTCGGAAATCGACAAGGCCATTTTCGCCCTGTGCATCCCTACCCAATGGGACATCCGCGGCGTCGAGAGCCTGCGCAAGGACACCTCCTACCTGGCCGTGAGCAACCACCAGACCTGGGTAGACATCCCTGCACTGATCGAAAGCCTCAACCGCCGCACGCCGTTCTTCAAGTTTTTCCTCAAGAAGGAGCTGATCTGGGTACCGCTGCTGGGGCTGGCCTGGTGGGGCCTGGATTACCCGTTCATGAAGCGCTACAGCAAGGCGTTTCTGGAGAAGCACCCCGAGCTCAAGGGCAAGGACCTGGAAATCACTAAAGCCGCCTGCGAGCTGTTCAAGCGCCAGCCGGTGACTGTGGTCAACTACCTGGAAGGCACCCGCTTCACCGAGGCCAAACGCCAGGCACAGCAGTCGCCATACCGTTACCTGCTCAAGCCCAAGGCCGGCGGCGTGGCGTTCGTGCTGGCGGCGCTGGGCGAGCAGCTGGATGCGCTGCTGGACGTGACCATCGTTTACCCCGGCAACAAGGCTCCGGGGTTTTGGGACCTGCTCAACGGCAGCATCAGCCGGGTGATCATCGACATTCAGGTGCGAGAGCTTGACCCTGCCCTATGGGCAGGGGATTACGAGAATGATCCGGCGTTCCGCCAGGCAGTACAGGCCTGGGTGAATCAGCTGTGGGTTGAGAAGGACCAGCGGATCGAGCAGTTGCGCGGGGAGATGGGCTGACCGCGGCCCTATAAGGCCCTCACACCGACGGCTGAGCCAAAGGCGCCGGGGTAGTCCACAGGCTGCCCAGATTCTGCAGCAATGAACCGGCAATCCCCTGCTGGCCCAGGTACTGCAAAATCAACGGCGCGAACTGCCCGATCATGCCCGTATCCATACCCAGCGCCTTGAAGGCATTGTCCAGGTCGCTGCGGTTCTCAACGTTGTTACCCAATGCATTGCTCAATGCCGACTGGTTTTGGCTGTTCTTGCCCAGCATTTCGCCCAGCCCACTCAACCCGCCCAGCATGGCGGCGCCAGACAGCAAGTCCAGCCCCGGCACAGCCTGGGTCAGCTGACCGTAGTCGTCACTGCTCAGGTTGTTGCGCGCCAGCCCCAGCATCGCCCCTGCCCCGCCCACGGCCTGTTCCGGGGTGATGTTAAGTTCGCTGCCCAGGGTGTTGAGCAGATTGGCCTGCGCCTCAGGCGCCTGCACCTGGGCTTGCTGATTCTGGTTTTGCACGGCCGACACAGCATTGGCGGCATCGCTGAGGTTGAAGGCGAACACCGGGCTTGCGGCCAGGGTCATCAGGGTTGCCAGGGTGAATGCTTTCATCGGGGGGACCTCGTAGGCCGGAATGGCCTGGGAAACGAGGCATTCGACTGAGTGTTCAGAGGTTTGTTCCGGGCCGCGCATCGGGCAGACCCGCATCAGCCCCCCGTTCAGCCGCAGGAGCGGCCTCGTGTCGCGAAAGGGCCGCAAAGCGGCCCCAGCAGCCTGACTGCCAGCCTCAGGTAATCAACGCACCCTGTTCCGGGCAATTTCGATGTCATCCATGATTGCCTTGGCAAACGCACTCAGGTAATCCGCCGCACCGAGCAGCTTGTGGTCATCCTCCATATCACCTTCGCGCACCAGGTGCTTGATGTACCCCAGCAGCACCGACACCTGTTCATAGGCGTGCTCGAACGGCACGCCCGGCATCACCCGGAAAATATGGCAAGGCTTGTCACCGGCCTCGCAGAACGTCTCGACGCCAACGGTCATGTTTGCGTGTGTGTCTTCACTCATCGTATTGCCCCCCAAACCTTCACATGCGCTCAAGCGCATGCTCGATCAACGCATGTGCGGTATCGGCGCTATGCACGGCATTGGTGAGCATGTACACGCCCGGCTCGCCGGTATGCGCGCGGCAATACTCGCCGACGACTTCCGAAATACCCAGCAGCATCTCGCTGGCGACCGCCAAAGCCTCGGGTGGGATCAGTTCGGGGTGGATGGAGGAATAGAGGGTGTTGAACAGTTTGAGGCGAGGTGGATCGGGGACTATTTTTTTCATCAAAACACCATGCAGTGTGAAGTGCCACCCGTCCGTTTCCACACATTAGGGTGACAGCTGTACACGGGGTGGAAAGACCGGTGCATGGTTAACCCGGCAGGCCCGAAGACCTCCCGCGTACAGCCGCCATATCGACAACAGCCATGCATCTTGCCGGGTTTCCACGCCCGATCGCTGAACCATTCAGCGACTCGAACAGGCTAGAGGGTGAGGATTCCAGGGGCAATCAGACGGCGGTCGACAGAATGCGTAGGGTATTTCCTACTACCTCAACGAGTATGTAGGAAGTTACCCATCGCTAGGTGGGCAGTTTCTGCATACCTATCATTTTTGCCAGTAGCCGGCGATCTCTATACTGACCACTATCTCCCGCAGTGCCGATCAACACCAGTCATCGCTAAAAGGGGAGTCTAATGAAACGTCAGCCGGACACTCGTCAGTTTTTCTACCAAAACGGAAAGCTCACCACCGTCAACCAAGGAGGACAACGGCACACCATCTTTCGTACCGGCGAAGTATCACTGGCGGAACGTGACACCGACTTGGCAGCAAGCGCTGCCCTGCTGTGTACAAACGATAGCGGCTCAGTGCTATGCATAAGTAGCGCAGCAGAACCACTGGCCTATACGGCTTATGGGCACAGCGCCGACGACGCTAGCGCGTTATCCGTAGTGAGATTTAACGGCCAGCATCCGACAGGCCAAGGGCACTATATGCTCGGGAATGGATACCGCCTTTACAGCCCCGAGTTGATGCGGTTTTATTCCCCAGACAGTCTGAGTCCGTTTCAAAGCGGCGGCATGAATATGTATACCTACTGCTCCGGGGACCCCATAAACTTTTCGGACCCGAGCGGGCACGTTGGCATCCCCAACTTCTTAAGAACCAATAAATCCCTACTTTCGATTACTGCAAAAAAATTCAACAAAAACGTTCAGAAATCAACATTCACGAAACATGAGATACTCACAGGAAGGACGGTCCAGAACTATGACTTCGACCCGCGCAAACCGAGCTCCCATACCCTCATTATCCCGGAAAAAGTCGTCAGCAGCTTACAGGCCCTCGACACCAAAGCATCAAAACAACTTAACACAATAACCAACCTTACAAACAAGACAAAACAATCAGTAATTCTAGACATTGACGACTTGCGCAAATTCGACACCATTCAGAAAACCGATCACTTATACGTCACCGCACTAGAAAGACAAGGAAACTCTAAAGCCCAATATGCCCAGTACATAAAAAACCAACAAGAACAGACGAAAACAGTATTAGGGTATTTTCAGAAACTCAGCAGTTCAAACCTGGAAGCCACGCGCGTACGGAGAGGGCTGGACGACTGATGACACGGGCAGTGATCAATATCAAACTTCACGCCGCCATCCGTAGAAAACCTGACGCCAGAGGGATCAATTGATGAGTCGATCAGCGAACAGCTCACTTTTCTTCTACCAAAACGGGAAGCTCGTCACCGTAAAACAGGGCAACCAGCAACGCGCCATCTTACGCCATGCCGAGATGCCCCTGGCCGAAGTGCAAGCGGGCGAAGCTTATGGCACCGGGCTGTTGGTTACTGATGACAAGGGATCTGTCCTCGCGGTACAAGCCGATAACGACGAAGAGGAACACGACTTTTCTGCGTATGGTCATGATCCTGGGTTACCTTCATCACTGACGTTGCTTGGCTTTAATGGCCAACTGATTATGCCCGCCCACGCTTACTTGTTAGGCAATGGGTATCGGGCCTACTCCCCAACGCTTCATCGTTTCCTGTCGCCAGACAGCTGGAGCCCGTTCGGGCCGGCAGGGGTAAATGCCTACTGCTACTGCGAGGGCGATCCAATAAATAGCTCAGATCCCACTGGCCATATGAAGCGCCAAAGTCCGAGACTTGCTTTGCCCACCCGGAGACCACGACCAACGCCTACTCGTTCTCTGACAGACATAAATGAACCTGACGTATTTTCAAGAATTATTACCCACCTTGATCTGCCGAGCGCTGCTGCGCTTTCCAGAACCAATAAGCACATTCACAGCATGACTGAACCAGCCCTGAAAAAAATAAAAAGCTCGCTGGCTCAGCCGGATGCTGAAAGCCTAATAGAGTCCGCACTCAATCGCACGCTCGGCCCAAATCTTGGGCATTCCCGCGAGCTACTTGTCAAACGTCCAGATATTGAGCTAACACGTTTTGCCCGCCGCGATGCTGCAGCAGCTAACCTCGTCGATGACATCAACATCGAACGACGTTTCCGCTCCGCGCAGAGAACCAGGTCACCTTCGCGCGACTCATCACTTTCCGGCTCGGATTCCGAGGATGAGATGCAACGCATCAATAACGGCATACGAAGAGCGCTTAATGGACCCCAGCTTTGAAACGCATACCGCCCTACTATGATCGAGCGCCGCGCGGGCGGCGCTCGATCTGAACAGCGCTGGAAAATCTGGCGCCCTACACGTCAAGCCGCACTAAACGTCTTGTGCGGATCAATCACAAACTTCTTCGGCACCCCGGCATCGAACTCGCCATACCCTTCCGGCGCCTGATCCAGGCTGATGACCTGCACGCCTACGACCTCGGCGATATTGATGCGATCCCACATGATCGCCTGCATCAATTGGCGGTTGTATTTCATGGTCGGGGTCTGGCCGGTGTGGAAGCTGTGCGACTTCGCCCAGCCCAGGCCAAAGCGGATGCTCAGCGCGCCGATCTTGGCGGCAGCATCCACCGCGCCCGGGTCTTCGGTCACGTACAGGCCAGGAATACCGATGTTGCCGGCAACGCGGGTCACCTGCATCAGCGAGTTCAGCACGGTAGCCGGGGCCTCGTGCTTGGCGCCTTCATGACCATGGCCACGGGCTTCGAAGCCTACGGCATCGACGGCGCAATCCACTTCAGGCTCACCGAGGATATCGATGATCTGCTCGTGCAGCGGGGTGTCCTTGGACAGGTCGACCACTTCGAAGCCCTGGGACTTGGCGTGTGCCAGGCGCAATGGGTTGAGGTCACCGACGATGACGCAGGCAGCGCCCAGCAGGCGGGCGGAGGCGGCGGCAGCCAGGCCGACCGGGCCAGCACCTGCGACGTAAACGGTACTGCCTGGGCCTACGCCAGCAGTCACGGCACCGTGGTAGCCGGTTGGCAGGATGTCGGACAGACAGGTCAGGTCACGGATCTTCTCCATGGCCTTGTCGCGATCCGGCAGTTTCAGCAGGTTGAAGTCGGCATACGGTACCAGCACGTATTCGGCCTGGCCGCCGGTCCAGTCGCCCATGTCGACATAACCGTAGGCACCGCCGGCGCGAGCCGGGTTGACGGTGAGGCAGACACCGGTGTGCATCTCTTTGCAGGAGCGGCAGCGGCCGCAGGCGACGTTGAACGGCACCGACACCAGGTCGCCGATTTTCAGGCGTTCGACGTCACGCCCCATCTCGACGATTTCACCGGTGATTTCGTGGCCCAGGACCAGGCCGACCTGGGCAGTGGTGCGGCCGCGGACCATGTGCTGGTCGGAGCCACAGATGTTGGTGGAGACCACCTTGAGGATGACGCCGTGCTCGATCTTCTTGCCGCGCGGGTCCTGCATCTTCGGGTAGTCGATCTTCTGCACCTCGACCTTGCCAGCGCCCAGGTACACCACTCCACGATTGCCAGACATGCTCTTACCTCGCTTGATTTGTATTTATGCAGCGTTGGTTGAAGCGCCGCCGTCCATGGGCGACATGTGTTGCTGGAATGCAGGGAATTGTGGGCTTGATGGAGCGCGAGGCACTGACTGAAAACGACAGGGGGATGCCTTTTTACGGCAGGCCAAAAGCGGGGGCCGCTTTGCGGCCCTTTCGCGACACAAGGCCGCTCCTACAGGCGCCTGTAGGAGCGGCCTTGTGTCGCGAAAGGGCTGCGCAGCAGCCCCAGAATTGTTCAGAGAACGACAGTACGGTTGGCGTTGAGAAACACCCGCCGCTCGATGTGATACCCGACCGCCCGCGCCAGGGTCAGGCATTCGATGTCTCGCCCCTTGGCAATCAGGTCCTCGGGGTAATGGCTGTGGTCCACCACCTCGACGCCCTGGGCGATGATCGGCCCTTCATCGAGGTCGTTGTTGATGTAATGCGCCGTGGCACCCACCATCTTCACACCCTTGTTGTACGCCTGGTGATAAGGCTTGGCGCCCTTGAACCCCGGCAACAATGAGTGATGGATATTGATCGCCCAGCCATCCAGACGCCGGCACAGTTCAGGCGACAGCACCTGCATGTAGCGGGCAAGGATAACCAGCTCGGCGCCGGTCTCTTCGATCACCTGCAGCACCTTGCGCTCTTGCCCGGCCTTGTCGTTGGGGTCGAGGGCGAAGTGGTAATAGGGAATCTTGTGCCAATGCGCCAATGGCTCGAGATCGGGGTGATTAGAGATCACCGCGACCACGTCCATCGCCAACTGACCAATGCGCTGGCGGTACAGCAGGTCGTTCAGGCAGTGGTCGGCCTTGGACACCATGATCACCACCTTGGGGCGGTGATTCGGTGCGGTCAGCTCGAACGCCATGCCAAACGCATCACCGCGCTCGGCGAGGCCGGCACGGAAACCGACCTCGTCAAAATCGTCCGGCTGGCGGAACTCGACGCGGATGAAAAAGCGCCCCGACTGCCGGTCATCGAAGGAGTGGTGCTCGGTGACGTAGCAGCGCTGCTCGAAGAGGTAACGCGTCACCACGTCGACGGTGCCGAGCATGCTCGGGCAGTCGGCGGTGAGAATCCAGGTATCCGGTGCCCGACTCATGTTGCTCTCCTTAGGCTTCGATGCTCAGGCCGTATTCGGCAGAAGCGTCCTGCAGCCACAGCCACCAGTAATCGGCGAAGCTGCGGCGAATCACCAGCTCCCAGGTGTCCTCGGCCGTGCGGCGGATCACCAGCTGCGACTTGGCGAACACGGTACCCACCGCCTTGCCGACCGGGAAGTTGTTCGGGTGAACATCATAGCTGGTGGACTTCATCAGCACTTCGCGCACGTGCGGGCCGCGCAGCTCCAGCAGGCTTTGCCCGCCGCTGACGTTGACCACCTGGATGTGCTGGCCTTCAAGGGCCGCGCGCAGCTTTTGCTCGACGGCGAACTCCTGGCCGCCAGGGACGATCAGCAGCCACTCATCAGGGCCGAGCCACTGCAGCGACATGTCGCTGTTGGCGACCACGGTCAGGGCCACTGGCAGCTCCAGGCCAAGGGCCTTGTGCACGCCTGCGGCGAACTCCGGGTCGTGGCCGTTGCCACGAAGGGTCAGGTGGCCGAGGAATTTCTTTTCACGCAGGGTTACGCCTGCGTTCTTGCGGCCCTTGCCAACCAGGCTGGCCAGGTCGGCATGGTGCAGCGGCGACTGAGCTTTGGCGTCGGCGCCGGGGTTTTGCTGGAAGACGTTGATAGCGCTCATTTCTTACCTGCCTTGAATTCTTGGTCGTCGATACGACGCAGCTTGCAGGGTGTGTTTGCCGGTTCCCACAGGGACCGCACCTACCTTCACAACTGCATCGATCCTGTGGGAGCCGGCTTGCCGGCGATTGGGCCAGCCGGCTCGTCACAGGGCCCGGAGTCAAACGTTCTGCCGCTCACCCTTCGGGTCGAAGAACACCGAAGACACGATTTCTGCCTCGATCACGCTGCCATCGGCTTGCGGCGAATAAACGCGCTCGCCCATGCGTTTCAGGCCGCCTTTGACCACACCCATGGCAAACGAATAACCCAGGGAGTTGGCCGCGTAGCTGGAGGTGACGTGGCCGACCATGTCCATCGGGATCGGCTGCTTGGGGTCGAACACCAACTGGGCGCCTTCGGGCAGCCACTTGGTCGGGTCCACAGGCTTGAGGCCCACCAGTTGCTTGCGGTTTTCCCGCACACAGTCCTCGCGGTTCATGCCACGCAGGCCGATCCACGAGAACGGTTTGTTGCGGCCCACGCACCAGCTCATGTTGAGGTCGTCCGGGGTCATCGAGCCGTCGGTGTCCTGGCCAACGATGATGAAGCCCTTCTCGGCACGCAGTACGTGCATGGTTTCGGTGCCGTACGGGGTCAGGTTGTACTTCTTGCCGGCTTCGATGACTTTTTCCAGCACGCCCATGGCGTAGTTGGCCTGCACGTTGACTTCGTACGACAGCTCACCGGTGAACGAAATACGGAACACACGGGCAGGTACGCCACCGACAGTGCCTTCCTTCCAGGTCATGAACGGGAAGGCGTCCTTGTCCAGGTCGATGTCGTCGGTCAGCTCGCTGAGCAGCTTGCGGCTGTTGGGGCCGGACAGGGTCAGCGTGGCCCAGTGGTCGGTAACCGAGGTGAAATACACCTTCATCTCTGGCCATTCGGTCTGGTGGTACAGCTCCAGCCACTGCAGCACGCGTGCGGCGCCGCCGGTAGTGGTGGTCATGTAGAAGTGGTTGTCGCCGACACAGGCGGTAACGCCGTCGTCGAAGACCATGCCGTCTTCTTTGCACATCAGGCCATAACGGGCCTTGCCCACATCGAGCTTGGTCCAGGCGTTGCTGTAGATGCGGTTGAGGAACTCGCGGGCATCCGGGCCCTGGATATCGATCTTGCCCAGGGTCGAGGCGTCGAGCAGGCCCACGCTGTCGCGCACGGCCTTGCACTCACGGGCCACGGCGGCGTGGATGTCTTCACCGGCCTTGGGGAAGTACCAAGGGCGCTTCCATTGTCCGACGTCTTCGAACTCGGCGCCGTTCTTCACGTGCCAGGCATGCAGGGCAGTGAAGCGCACGGGCTCGAACAGGTGGCCACAGTGACGGCCCGCTACCGCACCGAAAGTCACCGGCGTGTAGTTGGGGCGGAACATGGTGGTGCCCATTTCCGGAATGGTGATACCGATCGAACGGGCGGCGATGGCCAGGCCGTTGATGTTGCCCAGTTTGCCTTGGTCGGTACCGAAGCCCAGCGCGGTATAGCGCTTGACGTGCTCGACCGACTCGAAGCCTTCGCGGGTGGCCAGTTCGATACCGGCGGCGGTCACATCGTTCTGCTGGTCGACGAACTGCTTCGGCCCCTTGCTGCCCTTGTCGTGCGGCACCTGGAACAGCGCCACGGTGGCCTCTTCCTTGCGTGCAACGGTCTTTGGCAGCGTGCCGGTGGTAGCCTTGAAGCCGGCTTCGGTGGCGGCGCGCACGCCGCCTTCGAAACCATCGGCAATCACATCGCCCAGTGCATACACGCCGTTGATGCCACCCACGCACACGCGCTTCTGCGGCGCATCACCGGGCACGAAGCCAAGGATATCGTCACGCCATACCGGGCGACCGCCCAAGTGCGAGGCCAGGTGGACGATCGGGCTGTAGCCGCCGGAGGTTGCGATCAGGTCGCATTCGAGGGTTTCGCCTGGGCTGGTGACCTTGTGTGCCTGCACATCGATGGCCGCCACGCGGGCACCGGTGACATGCTTGCTGCCTTTGGCCTCGATCACAGCGCTGGAAGTGAGGATGCGGATGCCTTTGGCACGGGCTTCCTCAACCAGCGAACCACGGGGGTTGTGGCGGGCGTCGGCGATGGCGACGACCTGCAGGCCAGCGTCATGCCAGTCCAGCGCAGCGCGGTAGGCATGGTCGTTGTTGGTCGACAGCACCAGCTTGCGGCCCGGCGCCACGCCGTAGCGGCGCACATAAGTGGAGACAGCACCGGCCAGCATGTTGCCCGGCACGTCGTTGTTGCCGTACACCAGCGGGCGCTCGTGGGCGCCGGCGGCCAGTACAACGCGCTTGGCACGTACACGGTGCACACGGTGGCGAACCTGGCCGATCGGCGCGCGGTCACCGAGGTGGTCGGTAAGGCGCTCGTGAATGGTCAGGAAGTTGTGGTCGTGGTAACCGTTGACCGTGGCGCGTGGCAGCAGGGTCACTTCCGGCAGGCTTTCCAGCTCTTTGACCACGGCGTTGACCCAGTCAGCGGCCGGTTTGCCGTCGAGGGTCTCGCGGCTGTCGAGCAGGCTGCCACCGAACTCTTCCTGTTCGTCGGCCAGGATCACCCGGGCACCGCTGCGCGCAGCGGCCAGGGCAGCGGCCAGGCCTGCAGGGCCGGCGCCGACGATCAGCACATCGCAGTGCTGGTTCATGTAGTCGTAGCTGTCCGGGTCGTTCTGCAGCGGCGCACGGCCAAGGCCTGCCGCCTTACGGATGTACTTCTCGTAAGTCATCCAGAACGATTTCGGGTACATGAAGGTTTTGTAGTAGAAGCCCGGCGGCATCATGCTGCCGCCGACCTTGCCGAGGATGCCCATGACGTCGTTGTTGACGTTCGGCCAGCCGTTGGTGCTGGTGGCGACAAGGCCTGCGTACAGCGCCTGCTGGGTAGCGCGCACGTTGGGGATCTGCGTGGCTTCGCTGGAGCCGATCTGCAAGATGGCGTTCGGCTCTTCGGTACCGGCGGCGATGATGCCGCGTGGGCGCGAGTACTTGAAGCTACGGCCAACGATGTCGACGCCGTTGGCCAGCAGCGCGGCGGCCAGGCTGTCACCGGCATAACCCTGGTAGGTCTTGCCGTTGAAGGTGAAGTTCAGGACCTTGCTGCGGTCGATACGGCCGCCGCTGGCGAGGCGATAGGTCTGGCTCATACTTTTTCCCCTTGGCCTTTGGCGGTCGACGGTGCGCTGCTTTGCTTGCCGCCTGCGGTCACCTGCGGCTTCTCGCCGATCTTGTAGGTTTCCAGAATTTCGTAGGTCACGGTGTCGCGGGTGACGTTGAAGTACTGACGGCAGCCGGCAACGTGGTCCCACAGTTCATGGTGAATACCGCGCGGGTTGTCGCGGAAGAACATGTAGGTGCCCCACTCCTCGTCGGAGCAGGCGTTGGGGTCCAGCGGGCGGGCGATGTGCGCCTGGCCAGAGGCGTGGAACTCTTCTTCGGAGCGCAGCTCGCCGCAGTGGGGACAGAAAATATGCAACATGACGGTGTCTCCGGTTAGTGGGCGACGGCGGCGGCGCCGTGTTCGTCGATCAGTGCGCCGTTGTAGAAACGGTCCATGGAGAACGGCGCAGCCAGCGGGTGCATCTCGCCTTTGGCCAGGCTGGCGGCGAAGACGTTGCCCGAGCCCGGGGTCGCCTTGAAGCCGCCGGTGCCCCAGCCGCAGTTGAAGAACATGTTCTTGACCGGGGTCTTGGAGATGATCGGGCAGGCGTCCGGCGAGGTGTCGACGATGCCGCCCCACTGGCGGTTCATGCGTACGCGCGAGAGGTTGGGGAACATCTCGACGATGGCCTGCAGGGTGTGCTCGATCACCGGGTACGAACCGCGCTGGCCGTAGCCGACCCAGCCGTCGATACCGGCGCCGATCACCAGGTCGCCCTTGTCGGACTGGCTGATGTAGCCGTGCACGGCGTTGGACATGATCACGCTGTCGATGATCGGCTTGATCGGCTCGGACACCAGTGCTTGCAGCGGGTGCGATTCCAGCGGCAGGCGGAAGCCGGCCAGCCTGGCCATGTGCCCGGAGTTACCGGCAGTGACCACGCCGACGCGCTTGGCGCCGATGAAACCTTTGTTGGTTTCCACACCGATCACTGCACCGTTTTCCTTACGGAAACCGATCACTTCGGTCTGCTGGATCAGGTCCACGCCCAGGGCGTCGGCGGCACGGGCGTAACCCCAGGCCACGGCGTCGTGACGGGCGACGCCACCACGGCGCTGAACGGTAGCGCCGAGGATCGGGTAACGGGTGTTCTTCGAGCAGTCCAGGTACGGGATTTCGGCCGCGACCTGGGCAGTGTTGAGCAGTTCGCCATCGACGCCGTTGAGGCGGTTGGCGCTGACGCGGCGCTCGGAGTCACGAATGTCCTGCAGGGTGTGGCACAGGTTGTAGACGCCGCGCTGGGAGAACATCACGTTGTAGTTGATGTCCTGGGACAGGCCCTCCCACAGCTTCATGGCGTGCTCGTACAGCTGCGCCGACTCGTCCCACAGGTAGTTGGAACGCACGATGGTGGTGTTACGGGCGGTGTTGCCGCCGCCCAGGTAACCTTTCTCGACCACCGCGACATTGGTGATGCCGTGTTCCTTGGCCAGGTAGTAGGCCGTGGCCAGGCCATGGCCGCCACCGCCGACGATGACCACGTCGTAGACCTTTTTAGGGGTCGGCGTGCGCCACATGCGCTGCCAGTTCTCGTGGTGGCTGAGGGAGTGTTTGAAGAGGCCGAAGCCCGAGTAGCGTTGCATGGTCGTTTACTCCACTCAGCGGTAAACAGGGAAGTCGGCGCACAGGGCCGCAACGTTCTTCGCCACATCGGCTTCGACGTCAGCGTCACCGAGGTTGTCGAGGATGTCGCAGATCCAGCCGGCCAGGGCCACACACTGGGCGACCTTGAAGCCGCGGGTGGTGACAGCCGGGGTGCCGATGCGCAGGCCGGAAGTGACGAACGGCGACTGCGGGTCGTTCGGCACGGCGTTCTTGTTGACGGTGATGTGCGCGCGGCCCAGGGCAGCGTCGGCATCTTTGCCGGTCAGGCCCTGGCGGATCAGGCTGACCAGGAACAGGTGGTTGTCGGTACCGCCGGAGACCACGTCGTAGCCGCGGTCGATGAACACCTGGGCCATGGCCTGGGCGTTGTCGATGACCTGCTTCTGGTAGCTCTTGAACTCAGGCTCCTGAGCTTCCTTGAAGCACACAGCCTTGGCGGCGATGACGTGCATCAGCGGGCCGCCCTGGGCGCCAGGGAATACTGCGGCGTTGAGCTTTTTCTCGATCTCTTCGTTCGACTTGGCCAGGATCAGGCCGCCACGTGGGCCGCGCAGGGTCTTGTGGGTGGTGGTGGTCACCACGTCGGCGAACGGGATCGGGTTCGGGTACAGGCCAGCGGCAACCAGGCCGGCAACGTGGGCCATGTCGACGAACAGCAGCGCACCGACCTTGTCGGCGATGGCGCGAAAACGCGGGAAGTCGAGGGTCTTGGAATAGGCCGAGAAGCCGGCAACGATCATCTTCGGCTTGTGCTCGACGGCCAGGCGCTCGACTTCGTCGTAGTCGATCAGGCCAGTGTCGGTGTTGATGCCGTACTGCACGGCGTTGTAGAGCTTGCCCGAGGACGACACTTTGGCGCCGTGGGTCAGGTGGCCGCCGTGGGCCAGGCTCATGCCCAGGATGGTGTCACCGGCCTGCAGCAGGGCCAGGTACACGGCGCTGTTGGCCGAAGAGCCGGAGTGTGGCTGAACGTTGGCGTAGTCGGCGCCGAACAGCTGCTTGGCGCGCTCGATGGCCAGCGCTTCGACCTTGTCTACGTGCTCGCAGCCACCGTAGTAGCGCTTGCCTGGGTAGCCTTCGGCGTACTTGTTGGTCAGGCCGCTGCCTTGGGCCTGCATGACGCGCTTGCTGGTGTAGTTCTCCGAGGCGATCAGCTCGATGTGATCTTCCTGGCGCTGTTCTTCGGCATTCATCGCCGCCAGCAGTGCGTCGTCGTAACCCTGGATCTGGTCTTGCTTGCTGAACATCGTGGTTCTCCCGGCAGCGATCGTTTCTTGTCTGTAAGGCACTGTGGCCCTTTATGGCGATGGTATGACTGGCCGGGGTGGGTCAGATGCCTGCGCACGCCTTGCAATGGCGCGTTTACGACATTCGCCCGTCGGTTGCTCAAATCCCTGTAGGAGCGGCCTTGCGTCGCGAAAGGGTCGCGACGCGACCCCAGCCATTGCTCAAGCGCTGCTGAAGCTTGGGGCCGCTGCGCGACCCTTTCGCGACGCAAGGCCGCTCCTACATAGGCAACCGCTGAATCGATGGTTTAGAGTGCTGTTCTGCGTTGTTCACAGGACCGTGTCATGACAGATAAAAGCCAACAATTCGCCAGCGACAATTATTCCGGTATCTGCCCCGAAGCCTGGGCAGCGATGGAAAAGGCCAACATGGGCCACGACCGCGCCTACGGCGACGACCAGTGGACCGAGCGTGCCGCCCAGTACTTCCGCGAGCTGTTCGAAACCGACTGCGAAGTGTTTTTCGCCTTCAACGGCACCGCCGCCAATTCGCTGGCCCTGGCCTCGCTGTGCCAGAGCTACCACAGCGTGATCTGCTCCGAGACCGCCCACGTCGAGACCGACGAATGTGGCGCGCCGGAGTTTTTCTCCAACGGCTCCAAGCTGCTCACCGCGCCCAGCGTCAACGGCAAGCTGACGCCGCAATCGATCCGTGAAGTGGCGCTCAAGCGCCAGGACATCCACTACCCCAAGCCGCGTGTGGTGACCCTCACCCAGGCCACCGAAGTGGGCACCGTGTACCGCCCCAATGAGCTCAAGGCGATCAGCGCCACCTGCAAGGAGCTGGGCCTGAACCTGCACATGGACGGCGCGCGGTTCACCAATGCCTGCGCATTCCTTGGCTGCAGCCCGGCCGAGCTGACCTGGAAGGCGGGCGTGGATGTGCTGTGCTTTGGCGGCACCAAGAACGGCATGGCGGTGGGTGAAGCGATCCTGTTCTTCAACCGCGACCTGGCCGAAGACTTCGACTACCGCTGCAAGCAGGCCGGGCAACTGGCCTCGAAGATGCGCTTCCTGTCGGCGCCCTGGGTCGGGCTGCTGGAAGACGGCGCCTGGCTGCGCCATGGCAACCACGCCAACCATTGCGCGCAGTTGCTGGCCTCGTTGGTGAGTGACCTGCCGGGGGTGGAGCTGATGTTCCCGGTGGAGGCCAACGGGGTGTTCCTGCAGATGCCGGAGCCGGCGCTGGAAGCACTGCGTGGCAAGGGCTGGCGGTTCTACACCTTCATTGGCAGTGGCGGGGCGCGGTTCATGTGCTCCTGGGATACCGAAGAGGCACGCGTGCGCGAGTTGGCGGCGGATATCCGCAACATCATCATCGCCTGACAGCTTGCCGGGAGGGCTTTGCCCTCCTTTCGCGACGCAAGGCCGCTCCAATCGTCTGTAGGAGCGGCCTTGTGTCGCGAATGGGCCGCAAAGCGGCCCCAGCGATCTAAAGTTTGAACCCGCCCATCTGCCGCGCAAGATCATCGGCCAGCCCACGCAACGCCTGGCACTCCTCGCGACACCCCTGCACTTCCGCCGCCGTTTCCCTGGCCAGGTCAGAAATCCCCTGCACCGTCCGGTTGATCTCCTCGGTCACCGCCGACTGCTCTTCCGTCGCCGTGGCCACCTGATGGTTCATGTCGCTGATGTGCTCGACCTGGTCGGTAATCGCCCCCAACGAGGCCCCGGTTCGCTGGCTCGACTCCACGCCACTGCCCGTCGCCTGCTGCCCCGCCTGCATCGACGTGACCGCCGAACCTGCCCCGTGCTTGAGGCGCTGGATCATCTGCTGAACTTCATCCGTGGACACCTGGGTACGCCGCGCCAGCGTCCGCACCTCATCGGCCACCACGGCAAAGCCGCGCCCCATCTCCCCTGCCCGCGCCGCCTCGATGGCAGCATTGAGCGCCAGCAGGTTGGTCTGTTCGGAAATGCTGCGGATCACCGCCAATACTTCATCGATAGAAGCGACTTCGTCGGCCAGTTGCGCCACCGCATCCGCAGCCTTGCCGATGTCACCCGACATGCCCTCGATACCCTGGATCGACCGGCGCACCACCTCACGCGCCTGCAAGGCTTCCTCGCGCGCTGACTGCGAAGCCTGTGCAGCATCGCCGGCGTTGCGCGCAATGTCCTGCACGGTCAGCCCCATTTCGTGCACGGCGGTGGCAACCATTTCGGTCATTTCCTGCTGCCGTCCGGAACGTTCGGCCGTGTTGTCCACTACCTGAGTCACCTGTTCGACCGCCCGATGCAAGCGCTCGGTGGTGCGCAGCACCTCGCCGATCAGCCCGCGCTGGCTGTCGAGAAAACGGTTGAAGCCGCGTGCCAGATCGCCCAGTTCGTCCTGCCGCGAATCGTCCAGGCGATGGCTGAGGTCACCGGCACCGCTGCCAATCTGCACCAATGCGGCGGTCACACGGCGAATAGGCCGCACCAGCCCCCGCGCCAGCAGCACCACCAGCAACAACGAGAGCAGCGCCACACCCCCACCGATCAACGTGGTAAGCCACAGCGCCTGACGCATCTGCGCATAGATCTCTGCCTCCGGCACCTCGGCAACCAAGGTCCAGTTCAGGTCGCGCAAGGGCAAGCCCAAGGCCAGATAGTCTTCGCCATCACGCTGGAAACGGCTGGTGCGCAAGCCCGGCTCACCACTGATCACCGCCTTGGCGGCCTTTTCATCAAGCTGCTGCGCGAGCTGTCGCTTGCCGCTGAAGGCATTGTCCGGATGCACCTGGATCAAGCCATCGTTGCGTACCAGAAACACCTTGCCGTGCTCGCCAAAGCTGAAGTCGTGGATCAGTTTCGACAGCTCGGTCATGCGCAGGCCCATGCCGGCCACACCGACCAGCTTGCCGTCCTTTTCCACGCGGTAGTCGATGAACAGCGCCAGCTCGCCTGTGGCACCATCGATGTCGATATTGATCAGGCGCTCGGCGCCGCTGTCGATGTAGCCGTAAAACCACTTGTCTTTGGGGTTGTCGCGGCTGAGGGTGCGGTCCAGGCCATTCTCGTTGTAGTAGTGGCCGGTCTCGGTCGAGGCGAAGAGTGTGGTGAAGGCTTGGTTGCGCTGCTTGGCGGCCTGCAGGTATTCGACAAAGCGCGGCAATTCGCCAGCGTCTTCACCATCTGCCAGCCAATCACGCAGCAGCGTGTTGCCGGCGATGTCGGCTGCGGCTACCAGCGGCTGGCCAAGCATTCGCTCGATATCGTTGCGGATGGCTTCGATGCTGGCCGGCAGCGCCGTGTCCACCAGGTAGCGATCGGTGAGGCGGTTGAGCGCCACGGTGAAAATGATCACGACCACCAGGATGCTCGCCAGCAGGGCCGCGCCCATGCTCGCGATCAACTGCCACTGGATACTTCGACGCCAGATACCCATGCCCCTTCCTCCCCAGGAATTTTTGTTTGGGGGAAAGTGTATACACTCAGGTATCCAGTTGTACCAGTGATCTGCAACAAGGATGAAGACGCGGTGGGGCAGGCAAGCCCGTCCCCACAGCGTTCAAGGTGGCTCTTACTGTTCGGCGATGGTCCGAACGATCGCGTCCACCGTGGCGTCGATCTGCGCCTGGGTACGCTCCAGGGTCTGCTGATGTTCCTTCTGCAGTTCAACCTGCTTGGAACACAGATTCAGGGCGGCCAGCACCAGCAGCTTGTCGCCGATCAGGGTCGGGTACGAACGTTTGGTTTCGGCAAGGGCGGTGTTGAGCATGCGTACCGCCTGCGCCAGGGTTTCTTCCTGGCCTTCGGGCGCCTTGATCGAATAGTCGTTGCCGAGGATCGACACGACATTGACCGGCTGCGCTTGCAGTCTCATGCGCCGACGACACCTGCACTGGCGCGCTCAACCAACGCCTGGATGCGCGCGGCGGTGGCGCCGTGCTTCTCTTCCTGCTCCATCAGCGACAGCTGCAGGGTTTCGTTCTCTTCCTTGGCCTGGGCCAGTTCCTGGCCAAGGGTGGTGTTCTGCTCGGTGAGTTGAGCGTTTTTCTGCATCAGGTCGCTGACCAGTTGCTCGAGTTGATTCAGGGAGGCTTCCAGCATGGGGTCTATCTCGGGTTGTTGCAAAGGGCGCACACGATAAAGAAAAGTGTGAGCCATCGCCATTAAATATCGGATTCTCAAGGTTTCTAACCCGCAGATTGACAGGGTATCGGGCCCCTTGTTCCGACCTGGGTCAACCGCTGGTCAGGTAAATGGATAGCTGGCTCACAACTTTCGCCGTTCACGCTCAAGACTGGCCGGTCACGACCGATAGCCAGGCAAGTCATATTTCGTCGCATGGAACGCGTCCACTTCTCTGTCTGGATTCCTCCTTCCATGTCCCTACGCAACATGAATATCGCCCCGCGCGCCTTGCTCGGGTTCGCCCTGATCGGCTTGCTCATGCTCGGCCTTGGTGTCTTCTCGCTCATGCAGATGGGCAACATCCGCCAGGCGGGCCTTGCCATCGAAAACATCAGCGTGCCCAGTATCAAGACCCTGGACGAACTGACCTCGCTCAACCTGCGCCTGCGCACCCTCTCCTACCGCTTGCTGCTCAACCGCGAACCGGAAGTCCAGCGCGACACCTTCAACCTGCTGGACCAGCGCAACGCCGAGATCGACCGCGCTCGCCAGGCCTACCTGCCACTGATCAGCGCGGCTGACGAACAGGCCGCCTTCGACCAGTACACCGAACTGCTCAACCAGTACCGCCAACTGGAAGCACGCATGCGCAGCATGAGCCAGGCCAACCGCACCGACGAACTGCGTGGCCTGCTCAACCGCGACCTGTTGGCCAACTCCGAGCAGATCAACAAAGTCATGAACACCTTGGTGCGCATCAACACAGAACAGACGCGCGCAACCAACGAAACCGCTGCCAATCAGTATGCCGCGGCCTTCGCGTTGGTGATCGGCCTGCTGATTGCCGCAGCCGTGCTGACCTTCCTCTGCGCGTTGCTGCTGACCCGCAGCATCGTCAAGCCCATCGACGAAGCCCTCAAAGCCGCCGAGCAGATTGCCGACGGTGACCTGACCCATACCATCCGCGCCGAAGGCACCGATGAGGCCGCGCGCCTGCTGCGCGCGATGGCGCGCATGCAGGAAAAATTGCGCGACACCCTGCAGCTGATTGCTGGCTCCGCTACCCAGCTGGCGTCGGCCGCAGAAGAGCTGAACGCCGTTACCGACGAGAGCGCGCGAGGCCTGCAACAGCAGAACAACGAAATCGAGCAGGCCGCCACGGCGGTGACCGAAATGACCAGCGCCGTCGAGGAAGTGGCACGTAACGCGGTAAGCACCTCAGAAGCCTCCAGCGAAGCCAGCCGCTCGACCGGCGACGGCCGTGACCTGGTGCTGGAAACCGTGGGTGCCATCGAGCGGATGAGCGGTGATGTGCAGGCTACCGCCAAACTGATCACCCACCTGGCCGAACAGTCGCGCGACATCGGCAAGGTACTGGATGTCATCCGTGGCTTGGCCGACCAGACCAACCTGCTGGCGCTCAACGCCGCGATCGAGGCAGCCCGCGCGGGTGAAGCAGGCCGTGGCTTTGCCGTGGTGGCAGACGAGGTGCGCGCACTGGCCCACCGCACCCAGCAGTCGACCAGCGAAATCGAACGGATGATCGGCAGCATCCAAGGCGGCACCGAACAGGCGGTCGAATCGATGCGCACCAGCACCGAACGCGCCGAGTCGACGCTGAACATCGCCAAGGGTGCCGGCATGGCGCTGGACACCATTGCCGGGGCAGTGGCGCAGATCAATGAACGCAACCTGGTAATCGCCAGCGCGGCGGAAGAACAGGCCCAAGTGGCGCGGGAAGTGGACCGCAACCTGGTGAATATCAATGACCTGTCGGTGCAGAGCGCAACCGGCGCGCACCAGACCAGCGCGGCGAGTGCCGAGCTGTCGCGCCTGGCTGTGGATTTGAATGGGCTGGTGGCACGTTTTCGTACCTGAAATCGCCGGGCCGCTTTGCGGCCCAATCGCCGGCAAGCCGGCTTGTATGGTAGGACTCGAAGGGGTGGGTGGGACCTAAAGCCGGCTTCTGACTGTTCACAGCAGTACAGACCG